>CAYRLR010000057.1:0-9937 GCA_964424975.1 uncultured Anderseniella sp. | reverse complement strand
CCGCAGTTCCAACCGGCACGCTCGGACCGGACCCTGACGGACAAGGACCCGGTTGTCTCCGTGGAGATCAATGGCGATGCCCGCGCCTACCCGCTACGCATCCTGATCTGGCACGAGATTGTCAATGACACGGTGGGCGGCACACCGGTCGCCGTCACCTATTGTCCATTGTGCAACGCGGCCATTGTTTTTGATCGCATGGTCGACGGCGAGATGAAGGATTTCGGCACAACCGGCCTGCTGCGCAATTCAGATCTCATCATGTATGACCGGCAAAGCGAAAGCTGGTGGCAGCAGTTTACCGGCCAGGCCATCGCCGGAACCCAGGTCGGCAGCAGCCTGAAGTTCCTGCCGGCGCGGCTTGAGAGCTGGGCGGAGTTCACCTCCCGGTTTCCAGACGGCAAGGTACTGGTTCCGAACAATCCCGGATTCCGCAATTATGGCCGCAATCCGTATGTCGGCTACGACAGTGCCGCTGCACCTTTCCTGTATCGCGGCAAGATGCCTGAAGGGATCAGTCCCATGGCCAGGGTGGTGGTGTATCGCATCGACGGCAAGACGAACGCCATTGCCCTGTCAATGCTGACGAAAAGCCCGGAACTGATGCACGGCGACATAACAATCAAATGGAAAACCGGCCAGGCATCCGCGCTGGATGACGGTGAGATTGCCCGCGGACGCGATGTCGGCAGCATTACCGTTCAGAAAAAGAACGCTTCCGGCAGCTATGTGGACATTCCCTACGATGTGACATTTGCCTTCGTTGTCGAGGCCTTCGAGCCAGGCACCGTCATTCAGAAATAATCACCGATTGCGGCCTGTCCAGCCTGCAAAAGGCGTACATTTTGCGCCATTTTGCACCTGTTTTGGCGCGTTAACCTTTTGGCAACTATGAGCGTGTGTCACGCATCTCACATGCTAGGGTGAACCCATGAGCAACACCGTCTGACACTGATCGGATGAGCCGTTGCCTGGTGGGGTTATAAAAAGAAACAGGATACCAAGGTGAAACAATCGCCGGAATTCCGATTGCCGGAAGAAGATAGCGGAGAAGAAGCACAACGCAGCCGCCAGGCCGCCTTGCGCTATATTCTCGATGCCTGGGAAGAAGCTGTCTATGACGGACTTGACCCAGATTGCGTAGCAACGGCTGCCATTTTTGCGGCATTGTCAGACATGATTGCCAGCTATGGTGAAGAACCGGTTGCAATGATGGCCGAACGCCTGCCGCAACGCATTCGCAACGGTGAATTTACCGTCGTTCGCACATTGCAATAAATCCGCAGGCCCGTTTTTCCTGGAATGGCTCTTGTCAGGCGCAATTCCGGACGGAAAACCGCAGACCCACTTTTCCTGGAATGGCTCTTTGCCGGTCGCAATTCCGGACGGAAAACCGGAACCCGTTTTTCCTGGAATGGCTCTTTGCTGGTCGCAATTCCGGGCGGAAAACCGGAACCCGTTTTTCCTGGAATGGCTCTTTATTGGTCGCAATTCCGGGCGGAAAACCGCAGACCCACTTTTCCTGGAATGGCTCTTGTCAGGCGCAATTCCGGACGGAAAACCGCAGACCCACTTTTCCTGGAATGGCTCTTTGCCGGTCGCAATTCCGGACGGAAAACCGGAACCCGTTTTTCCTGGAATGGCTCTTTGCTGGTCGCAATTCCGGACGGAAAACCGCAGACCCACTTTTCCTGGAATGGCTCTAGGCGATATCCACAACAATGCGGCCGCGGACCTTGCCGGACATGATGTCTGCACCGGCAGCAATCACATCATCCAGCTTGATATGCGAGGTCAGGCTGTCCAGCTTGGCCATGTCCAGGTCTTTCGCCAGCCTTGCCCAGGCCTGCTCGCGCCTTGGCTTCGGGCACATCACCGAATCAACACCCTGCAACCTGATGCCACGCAGGATGAACGGCGCAACAGAAGCCGGCAGGTCCATGCCCTGTGCCAGGCCGCAGGCAGCAACCGCACCGCCATAGTTGATCTGTGACAACACGTTGGCCAGCGTCGTTGAGCCAACCGCATCCACACACCCAGCCCATCGCGTTTTGGCCAGGGCTTTGGGTGGCGTATTGAATTCTTCACGATCAATAATACTGGACGCCCCGAGCCCCTTCAGAAAGGCCTCCTCGGACGTGCGCCCGGTGGACGCGGTGACCGAATAGCCGAGCTTTGACAGGATCGCGATGGCCACCGACCCGACACCGCCGGCGGCGCCTGTGACAAGAATTTCACCACTATCGGGGGTGATGCCGGCATCTTCAAGCGCCATGATGCACAGCATTGAGGTATAGCCGGCCGTTCCGATGGCCATTGCATGGGCAGCCGTCATGCCGGCGGGCATTTTCACCAGCCAGCCTCCCTTGACCCGTGCGCGTTCGGCGAAGCCGCCGGAATGGCTTTCGCCAACACCCCAGCCGTTCAGAATAACCGCATCACCAGGCTTGTAGTCGGGATTGTCGGACGCCGAAACCGTACCGGCAAAGTCGATACCGGGAGTCAGCGGGAACTTGCGGATAATCGGCGCCTTGGCCGTCAGCGCAAGACCGTCCTTGTAGTTGAGCGTGGAATGACTGATATCCACTGTGACATCGCCGTCCATGAGATCGGCATCGCTCAGTTCAACCAGCGCGGCGGTTTGCTTGTCATCGATCTTGTTGATCTGGATTGCGCGAAAAGTACCCGACATGGAAGTGTCTCCTGTTATGGTAACCCGGCATCCACACAATTGGCCTGGACGCTGCTTGATCATGGCCATTGGCTTACGTAAATCTGCTCACTCAAGCAATACAGAGAATAGCAATCCATGACAGTTTTTATTGCAAACCTGCCCGATCGCGCCGTTATCGAGATCAAGGGCGAGGAAACGCTGGCGTTTCTGCAAGACCTCGTGACAGCCGACGTGGCCGGCCTCAAGCCGGGACAGGCCGCCCACGGCGCATTGTTGACGCCGCAGGGCAAAATCCTGTTCGACTTTTTCATCGTGGCAGTAGCAGGCGGGGTGTTGCTTGATTGTGCCGCGGAAAACGCCGCCATGCTTGCCCAGAAACTCACCATGTACCGGCTGCGCCGCGCGCTGAGCATCGATCTGGCCGCCGGCCTGGCCGTGGCTGCGGTGTGGGGTGAAACCGATGTGCCCGCCTTGAGCAATGCTCATGTGTTCGCAGACCCGCGCAACGTGGAACTGGGGTCGAGGGTGATTGCACCACCAGAGGTGGTCCAGTCGATCTCGAACCAACCGGCTGAAGCGTATCAGGACCATCGTTACAGGCTGGGTATCGGGGACGCATCCGAGATCGGCTCCGGTGAATTGTTCCCGCACGAGGCGTGCTATGACCAGTTTGCGTCAGTGGATTTTTCCAAGGGATGCTATGTGGGTCAGGAAGTCGTGTCGCGCATGCAGCATCGAGGCACGGCGCGGTCCCGCCTGGTGCCGGTCGAGGGGTCAGCCGATTTGCCGGCTCCCGGTGCCAAGGTGACGGTGGATGACAGGCAGGTGGGCACATTGCTGGGGTCGCACGGCTCAAACGGTCTGGCGCTGATCAGGCTTGACCGGGCTGCGAAGGCTGCAAAAGCCGGCAAGCTCCTGTCAGTTGACGGGCAGCCGATCAACATGCACAAACCCACATGGGCACGCTGGCCGGACGCTGACGATGGTGCAGGAGACAATGACTGATGGGCTGGGAACATTCACTGATAACCCATGAAGACGGCGTTGACCGGTGCGGCTGGTCGGGTACCGCACCTGACTATGTGGCCTATCACGACGAGGAGTGGGGCGTGCCGGAATATGACAGCCGGGCCCTGTTCGAAAAACTGCTGCTGGACGGGTTCCAGGCCGGTCTTTCCTGGATTTCAATCCTGCGCAAACGCGATAATTTCCGCGCCGCCTTCGATGATTTCGATCCGGCCCTCATGGCGCGTTACGATGAGGCGAAAAGGGCCGAGCTGATGCAGGATGCCGGCATTGTGCGCAACCGGCTGAAGATCGAGTCCAGTGTCACCAACGCGCAGGCCTACCTGGAAATCGAGGCGGCACAGGGCTTCGACACTTACTTGTGGGACTTCATGGACGGCAAACCACTGGTCAATCGCTTTACCCGGCTGGAGGACGTGCCAGCGGCCACACCATTGGCTGAAAAAATCTCAAAAGATCTCAAAAAGCGCGGCTTCCGGTTTGTCGGCCCGACCATTGTCTATGCGTTCATGCAGGCGGTCGGCATGATCAACGATCACCTGGTCCAGTGCCACCGGCACGAACCGTGCAAGAAGCTGGCGCGCTGAGCAATGGCATCGGGACCAAGACAGCCAGAGGCACCACGTGCCTGGCAACGCATGTTGTCGGGACGCAGGCTGGACCTGCTGGAACCGTCTCCGCTCGATGTCGAGATCGAAGACATCGCCCACGGTCTGGCGCGGGTGGCCCGCTGGAATGGCCAGACGCGTGGCGCGCACGCATTCTCCGTTGCCCAGCATTGTGTTCTGGTTGAGCAGCTGATGGGCAGGTTCTATCCCGACACGGACCCGCGCTGGCGGCTGGCCGCCCTGCTGCATGACGCGTCGGAATATGTGATCGGAGACATGATTTCGCCGTTCAAGGCAGCGCTGGGACTGGACTACAAGGCCTTTGAGGCCAGGCTGATGGAGGCGGTGCACGTGCGCTTCGGTCTGCCGGCCCATTTGCCGGACAGGGTCGAGACCAGGATCAAGCGGGCAGACAAGGCGTCGGCATTTTTTGAGGCAACCGTGCTGGCGGGCTTCGATGACAGCGAGGCGGCAAAGTTTTTCAGCCGGCCACGCGGACTGGACGCAGCCACGGTCTCAAGCCTGCAGAAACTGACCCCACAACCCGCCGAGCAGGCCGGCATTGCCTTCATGAAAAAATTTGCGCAATTGCGGATTTAGAGTATTTTTCCGGCGGAATGAGCGTAGGTCCAGTACAGTTCACGTGCCTTTGCGTACATCGGGCCGGGCTGCAGATCGCGCTCCTCGACCTTGATGATGGGTGCGACTTTCGCCCAGTTGCCGGTTGAGAACACCTCGTCGGCGTTTTGAAAGTCTTGCCACTTCAGGGTGGCTTCATGCACGGTGATGCCAGCTTCGCGCAACAGGTTGATCATGCGCTGCCGGGTAATGCCGTTCAGGAAAGTGCCGTTGGGAACCGGCGTGAACACCTCACCGTCTTTCGCATACCAGATATTGGCCGTGGCAAGCTCGGACACGTTCGACAAGGGGTCCAGCATCACCGCATTGTCGAAGCCGCGCGAGCGGGCCTCGCGCATGGCGCGGGCCGAATTGGGGTAGTGGCAGGCGGCCTTTGCATCGGTCGGGGCGTATTCAAGCGATGGCCGACGGAACGGCGAGCAGGTCACGGAAAACCCGTGCGCCGGCGGCATGGGCGCATCGTAGACCGACAGGGCAAACCGTGTGGTTTCCGGGTCCACGTCCACGAAGCCTGCATCCGCCCAGTACATCGGGCGGATATAAAGTTCGGCATCATCGGCAAACTTTGCAATGCCCTCGCGGGCCAGTGCCTCGATCTCGCGCGCATCGTGCATCGGCTTCAGGCCAAAGGTCTTCGCAGATGCAACAACGCGGTCGCAATGCTGGCCGAGGTCCGGGGCGGTACCTTCAAACGCCCGCGCCCCGTCAAACACGCAAGAGCCCAGCCACATCGCATGGGTCATCGGGCTGGCCACCATGGGCGGGGTGTCGTGCCAGTCACCGTTCAGCCATGTCCATGTCGCCATCGTTTGCCTCCTGAAGCGCTTCTTGCTGTAAAATCAACATGCAGACATTTCTGCCAATACACTTCGCGAATGTGCGTGATCACATGCCTCCGCGTCCAGCCCCAAATAAAAAAACCCCGCAAAATGATGCGAGGTATCGAATGATTTTCAACAGGTGAGTCAGATCTGGCTAGACGCCGTTATAGAAAATGTGCCGGCCGATCTTGATGAGCCGCTTCATGGAGCCCGACCAGTTTGGCTGGACATAATCGGCATGATAATGGGTTGCCGTTGAAACCACACGCACATAAGCATCGCCAGCCAGTGCGCGGCTGGCCAGTTTTTTGGCCTTACTCCATTGTTTTGCTGATTTCGGCGCATCCTTCTTGCCATCACAGGCGAAGGAGAACTGGCACGAATTCAGCCGGTGTGCGCCGTCATAGACCACACCACAAATCGAGTCGGGGTAACGCTTGGACTTGACCCTGTTGAGGATGACGTTGGCCACGGCGATCTGACCGGCTTCCGGCTCGGAACGAGCCTCGAAATAGATCGCGCGGGCCAGGCAATTCTTCTCGGCAAGACGCGCTTCACGCTGTTCGAGAACCTTGCGTTTTTCGCTGCGCCCGAGACGAAAGCCCGATTCAAGCTGCGAGATCGAAGGCGACGGCGGGATTGAAACCAGTTGTACACGTGCCTGCGGCGGCAGCAACGCCTGTGAGGCGGATTGCTGGTCAGTGCCCGGTAGCGCCAGCTCAACATCATCACCGACAAAGTCAGACTTGCCATAACTTGCCACGATGACGCGATTGTCGGTTGGGACAACGCGAAACTCCTCGCCGATCGACTCGTCGAGCAACGACCCCTTGCCGGCGATTGTGGTGGCAGGAGAGACAACGTCGCGCCAGTGAGACGCCGCTGAAGAGGTGCCCGAGGCAATGTTGTACCGGCTGTTGATGTCGACGAGGCTGTTGGAGGCAGTGGCCTTGGACATGTAGTGGCTGGCCAGTGCAACGGCGCCGACGAATGCAAAGCCGGCACAGGCATATGAAAGGATGTCCGACAAACCTATGGATTGATCAGCATCTTCCCACCGGGTGTCGTGCTGGGCACGCATCCGCATATGTCTGTCGTAGCTAGTCAAACAGGCGGGCCTTTCCCTGCAAGGTCCGTAGACAAAAGACGAGACTCATCCCTAAAGAATAGTCTTTGTGCGTTTATCATAGGTTAACCATGCAATCAAGTTAACCAGCGCCGAAAAACTGCAACTTACACAGGCTTTACGCAGGCATCGTTAACAGCGCGGATCAATTTCAGGCGTCCTTGATGACAGCTTGCGCTGCGGCCAGACGCGCGATGGGCACCCGGAACGGCGAGCAGGACACGTAATCAAGGCCCGCTTCATGGCAGAAATGGATGCTTGCCGGGTCACCACCATGCTCGCCACAGATGCCAAGCTTGATATCGGGGCGCACCGAACGGCCACGCTCCACGCCAATTCTGACCAGCTCTCCGACGCCCTCGACGTCAATCGAAACAAACGGATCTCTTTCCCAGATACCCTTGGTTATATAGTCGTTCATGAACCGGGCAGAATCATCGCGGCTGATGCCAAACGCAGTCTGGGTGAGATCATTTGTGCCGAACGAGAAGAACTCGGCTGCCCCGGCAATATCATCGGCCTTCAGGCAGGCACGCGGAAGTTCAATCATGGTACCGCACAGATACTCGATTTTCTGGCCCGACTGAGCCTCAACCTCGCCATGTACCGTGGAAATGATGGCCGCCACCAGGTCATACTCGGCACGACCGGCAATCAGCGGGATCATGACTTCCGGGATCGGTGCAGTGCCGGTCTTTGCGGTGGCCTCGACAACGGCCTCAAAGATGGCGCGTGCCTGCATCTCCGCAATTTCGGGATAGGTGACCGCCAGCCGGCAGCCGCGATGCCCCAGCATCGGGTTGAATTCATCCAGTTCGGCAACGCGGGCACGCAGGACTTCCGGGTCAATATCCATGTTGCCGGCGACTTCGAGAATTTCTTCCTCGCCGTGCGGCAGAAATTCATGCAGGGGCGGATCCAGCAGACGAATGGTCACCGGCAGGCCAGCCATGATCTCGAACAGCTCGACAAAGTCGGCACGCTGCATGGGCAGCAGCTTGTCCAGCGCCGTGCGGCGTTGCGCATCAGTGTCGGCAACGATCATTTCACGCACCACTGCAATGCGCTCATTTTCGAAGAACATGTGCTCGGTGCGGCACAGGCCAATGCCTTCCGCGCCAAACTCGCGCGCCATACGGGCATCGCTCGGCGTATCGGCATTGGCGCGAATGCCCAACCGGCGAATGTCGTCCGCCCATTGCATGATATGGCCGAAATCACCGGAAAGCTCCGGCTTGATGGTGGGAATTTCACCGCGCATCACCTGGCCGGAAGCGCCATCGATGGTGATGATATCGCCAGCCTCGACGGTTTGCCCCATGACGGTGAACTTCTGCTCGTCATACTTGACATGAATTGAACCGGCACCCGACACGCACGGCTTGCCCATGCCGCGCGCCACCACGGCAGCATGCGAGGTCATGCCGCCGCGCGTGGTCAGAATGCCTTCTGCGGCATGCATGCCGTGAATGTCTTCCGGGCTGGTTTCAATGCGCACCAGGATAACCTTGCGGCCCTGTGACTTTGCCTGTTCGGCCTCGTCGCTGTCGAACACCACTTCACCGCACGCAGCACCGGGAGACGCCGGCAGGCCGGACGCGATAATGTCGCGCTCGGCCTTCGGGTCGAGCGTGGGATGCAGCAACTGGTCAAGCGAGCCCGGCTCGATGCGCGATACCGCCTCGGCCCTGGTGATCAGGCCGTCTTCAGCCATGTCAACGGCGATTTTCAGGGCAGCCTGGGCAGTGCGCTTGCCTGACCGGGTCTGCAGCATCCACAGCTTGCCGTCCTGGATGGTGAACTCGAGGTCCTGCATGTCGCGGTAATGGGTTTCCAGCCGGTCAAAAATGCCGGTGAGCTGCTGGAAGGTTTCCGGCATCAGGCGTTCCAGCGACGGATCGCTCATGCCGGCTTCAATGCGGGCTGCCTCGGTGATGTTCTGCGGCGTGCGAATACCGGCAACCACGTCTTCACCCTGCGCATTGACCAGGAATTCGCCATAGAGCTCCCTGGTGCCGGTCGACGGGTTGCGTGTGAACGCCACCCCGGTGGCAGACGTGTCGCCCATATTGCCGAACACCATTGCCTGCACGTTGACAGCGGTTCCCCAGCCATCGGGAATTTCGTTGAGCTTGCGGTAGGTGATGGCGCGGGCCGACTGCCAGGACTTTATGACGGCGCCGACCGCACCCCACAATTGTGCGTTGACGTCCTGCGGAAACGGCTCTCCGGAGTCTTCTTCGACCTGCGCCTTGAACCTTTCTATGAGCACGGCCCATTCATCGGCGGTGACGTCGGTATCAAGCTCGTGACCTTTCTCGTCCTTGAACTCGCCCAGCATGTCTTCGAAGGCATCATGATCAAGGCCGAGCACCACGTCCGAGTACATCTGGATGAAACGGCGATAGCTGTCATAGGCAAAGCGCTTGTCACCGGCACGGGCCGCAAGGCCTTGAACCGTCTCGTCGTTGAGGCCGAGATTCAGCACGGTATCCATCATGCCGGGCATGGATACCCGGGCTCCCGAGCGCACCGAAACGAGCAGCGGATTGGTCTTGTCGCCAAAGCCGGCGCCGACCTTGCCGCCCACCCATTTGACGGCGGCGGCAACATCAGCCTCCAGGCCAGCAGGGTAGGCATTGTTGTTGTTGTAGTATTCGGTACAGACTTCCGTGGTGATGGTAAATCCGGGCGGAACCGGCACACCCAGCTGGCACATTTCAGCAAGGTTGGCGCCCTTGCCGCCCAGCAGCTCCTTGTCCTTCGCGGTACCGTCAGCCTGACCGTCGCCGAATTGATAGACCATTTTGCCGGAAGAAGAGCTCATTTTCCTGCCTTTGTAGTGATTCCACTGGATGGGGTGACGTGCGCCTGTTTAAGGCCACAACCAGACAGGTTTTTCAAGGCGCAGGTTGCCACATCAAGACTTGATTTTGATCGAACAGCTTATCTGCCTTCGGCAGGCCGTTCTCCGACCCCAGACTACAGTTGGCCGACATTACCCAAGTAACCTTTGGTTTAGTGCGAATTGTAGCTCAGTGTC
>CAYRLR010000056.1:0-9957 GCA_964424975.1 uncultured Anderseniella sp. | reverse complement strand
CAGCATTGCGGCCAAGATGGCCATCGCCACCTTTGTCGGCATTACCTGTATCTCCAGCGGGATAACACTGGGCCTCTACGGCCCGGAACTGGGCTATCAGGTTGAACGTCAGGCCAGGCTGGCCAGTGCCTCTGTTGCCGGCCTGCTGACGTGGCCCGGCAGCGCCACCGGAGATCAGGGTCAGGTAAACGCTGCCGAAAGCAGGCGGCAAACCGCAATGACTGCGCCAGTCGCTACTTCCGTCGGTTACACCAAACCGGCAGCCGTTACCGGATCGAAAATGTTCTATGACCGCATTCTGCCGTCGCGACCCGCGGCCAGCGCACAGGTTGACCGGGAGGCTGCTGCACGAGCCAGCCTGACAGGCCTCGAAAAGCACCTGGCCGTGCCATTTGATCTGCAATCGGCACAGATAAAACGGGTTTCAGCCAGCACTGAATAACCAGTTGCTCAAAGCTGTAACCACGAATTGACAGGCCCGCCTATTCGGCGGGCCTTTTGCGTTGCACGGTATACCAAAGGAACTGATTATTGACTCACTTGGTATTATGATGAAGGTTTGCCGAACAGGGCATTGTAGAGTTTCTTGTCGCGGGAATAGATGTCCTTGCGAAACTCGACAGACCCACCTTCACCACGCCACGCCGTAGCATAGACAATGTGGACCGGCACCTTGTGGTCGAGCCTGACGCGGGTCGTCTTGCGGGAGTCGACAACGTCCTGCAGTTTTTGCAGACTCCAGCCGGGCTGGCCCTTCAGGATCGACACACCAAACTCCAGCGGTTTGTAAACCCTGATGCAACCGTGGCTGAAAGCTCGCTGGGTTTTGCCGAACAGGGTCTTTGCCGGCGTATCATGCAGATAAATTGCATGGCGGTTCGGCAGCATGAACTTGATGATACCGAGAGCATTTTTTGCACCGGGTTTCTGGCGGATGGTGAAGGGAAAATCACCGCGCGAGTAATTGTTGAAATTGACTGATGCGAACGGAATGGATCGGCCACCTGACAACAGCTCAAAACTGTCACCGAGATAGCCGGGGTTTGCCTGCAGCTTTGGCAGCATCTCCTTGGTTGCGATGGAGTATGGCACCGTCCAGGTCGGGTTGATCTCCACATACTCAAGCTCGTCAGAAAAAATCGGTGTCTGGTGACGATCCTTGCCGACCATTACCGGACGGGCTTCAACAAGCGTTCCGTCTTCATAGGTATAGAGTTCAAAGGCCGCTATGTTGACCATCAGGTGCCGATCACCCATGTCTGTCGGCATGTGACGCCAGCGTTCCATATTGACGATAATCTGACGCATCCGTTCTTCTGCCGCGACATTGAGCATGGACAGCGATCCGGGCCCGATGATGCCGTCGGCATCAAGACCGTTGCGCTTTTGAAATTGCTCGGTCGCCAGCACCAGGTCGGGCGAATACACCATCGGCTCCGGAACGTGGCGTGGGGAGATATCACCCGATCTTTCCAGGCGCGCACGAAGCTGCAGCACGCGGGGGTCACTCATGCCGGGTTTCAGTACTTCACCGCGATCAACTTTGCCCCAGCCACCTTCGCCGGCAATGGTGCGATACTCGCGCAACAGCGATTTGAGCGCCCGGTAATGGGCATTCTGGGGTTCCACCGTGCTCAGGTACTGCGATGGGTCACGCGAGGTGCCGATGCCCCGAAGCAATGCCAGCAGGTCCAGTTTGCGCGGTTTCTGAAAGTGGTCACGGTCAATTTTGGACAGAATCACGCGCCCCGTCGACAGGTCGCCGGCATAGCCCAGAAAGAACGCCGAATAGGCAATCTCGGCATAAGCGGCGGCCAGCGCATTTGACGGATCAATCTGGTCGCGAAGCCCAATCAGGTAATCAACAGGATAGTCTGCGCGTTTAAGTCCGTCATCATCAGCGAACTCAAGCCGTTGGATAAACGGGGTCATGCGGCTGGTGCCAACCCAGTAAATCTCGCCATTATTGTCGATATAGTGCTCCGTCAGCGTCTTGCGGACACGCTGGATCGGCAAAGGCAGACGGTCTTTGGTATTCAGTATCTGAATGATCGCCTGTCGTGTCGCTGCAGCATCAGGCGCGGCATTACCCTTGGCGGCATGGGCGTATCCGGTTGTCATAGGCACCGGCCCGGCCAGGCAGGCAGTGCCGACACAGATCGCTGCTGCAAGTTTCAATATCCGTGGCAACATGACATTTTTCCCCTCAGGTCATGAACTCATTAAATTGCTGTAACACTTTGAAAGAGATCAGGTTCATGATTTTGGTCGAGTCAACCGGAAATCACCTCGACACAGTGTAGGGGTTCGGCGGGAAGACATCAAACGGATGGCGCCAAAAACGATCACCGTTTGTCACATTCACTTGAAGCCGCCATGAGAGGCTTTTGCGGTTGCCATTAATTGCTGTAATATTGCCAGCATGATGACAATCCAAAATATGCAATTCGAACCAGCCCTGCAGCTTGGGGTGTTACCTCGCAGCCGGCTTGAAGAAATGGCCGAAGCCGGGCGCATCCTGAAGGAGATGCTGAGGGTCCTTAACAAGTCAAGCCAGAACATGGTTGGGCAATGCCTTGCCAACCAGGGCAAGTTCTATGAACTCGATCATTACCCGAAGGGTGACGTCTATGACGACCAGACCCATTCTCAATACTACTATCACGCTCACAGGCCCGACTCCGGCGAGCATGGACACTTTCATACATTTCTCCGGGCTGCCGGTATGCCGAAAGGGGTCGAACCGGTTCCATACAAAGGCAAGGCCAAGCGTCCCGAAGGCAAGGACGCGCTGACACATTTTGTGGCGGTATCCATGGACCGCCCGGGCAATCCGATCGGACTGTTTACCACCAACCGCTGGGTTACTGACGAAACGTTCTATGCTGCCGAAGATGTCATTGGCTTGCTGGATCATTTCGACATTGACCTGACCTATCCGTGCCTCGCCACCAACCGGGCGCTCAGCGCAGTTATACGGTTGTTCCGGCCGCAGATTGAAAAGCTGTTGATTGAACGCGACAAGACGATGAAACGCTGGGCCGCCATGAAGCCCGGCATTGATGTTTATGAAGATCGTGACCTTGAGGTTACATCCATCATGGACATCAACATTGACAGGCAGATTGCAGCTGTTGAAAAGGCACTTGCCGACAAACTCAACGTGGCATGACACACCGAACTGCTGCAATCGGTCATGCCATCTCGATAGTGCTGGCCCTGCTGGTGGTTACAACTGCATCACAACATGGCCATGCGCTGGAAATCGATACCGTGCCTGTGCCGGCGGGACGTTTCATACAAGGCTCCGACCGGGCCGAGCGCGAGGCCGCCTACCGGCTGGACGAGGCAGCGTACGGTCATTCGATAACCCGTCAGAACAAATGGTACGAGACCGAACCGGCAAGATCATCGGTTGACCTGCCGGCGTTTCACATCATGCGCAATCTGGTCACCAATGCGCTCTATGCGGGGTTCGTCGCCGCGACGGGACACCGGGCACCGGATGTGGATGAAGAAACCTGGCAAGGCTACCGGCTTGCCCATCCTTATGAACGAACCAGGCAGTTTGCCTGGCTGGCAGGCAAGCCACCGACCGGGCGCGCGCAACATCCTGTTGTGCTGGTGTCGCTGGCGGACGCCACGGCATTTGCCGCATGGCTCAGCAGCAAGACCGGCAAGCACTGGTCGTTGCCCACCGAGCCACAATGGGAAAAAGCCGCGCGCGGGCCGGACGGTAACCGGTTTCCGTGGGGCAATAAATATGATCCGGGATTGCTGAACAGCCACGACAAGGGACCTTTCACCACCATGCCTGTCGGCAGTTTCGCCAACGGTGCCAGCCCCTACGGACTGGTTGATGGCGCAGGACAGGTGTTCGAGTGGACGTCAACACCTGCGTCTGCGCAACGCAGCATCGTCAAGGGTGGTTCATGGGATGATCGTGGATGCGGTGTGTGCAGGCCCGCCGCACGCCATTCGCGTCCCGACGACATAAAGCACATCCTTGTCGGTTTCCGGCTGGTTCACGCGCCAGTCACGGCAAATTGAAAATACATGTGCCGGGTTTGACCGCAACGACTGTTATCCGCCGCTAAGGTAGCAGTCGGGTTCATCAACCAGATCGCCATTTCGGCATAGCCCCCAAGCGGAGAATACATTCATGAAAATGCACAAATCCAAACTTCTGTCAGGCGCATCAGTTCTTCCCGTAGTGCTGGGCCTGGCTGCCGGTGCTGTTGTCCTGTCCCCCATCGTCAGTGATGTACCGGCATACGCGACCTGCAATCCTTGCCAGGCGGCCAAGAAAGCTGCCTGCGGCGCCTGCAATCCATGTGCTGCAGCCAAGAAGGCGGCCTGTGGTGCCTGTAACCCGTGTGCGGCAGCCAAAGCTGCATGCAATCCTTGCAACCCCTGCTCGGCAGCAAAGCAATAGCATCTATCGAGACTGCCACTCCCAATCAGGATGGGCTTTGGTCACTCCACCCCAAAGCCCATCCTGATTGCATATGAAGTTGCGTTGGAGGAACCGTTGACCAATTGCCGGGTCGACGGTTTTTCATCTTCACGGCAAGTTGAGGTTTCCGCCCTTGATCGTGACTGCAGCGTGTCAGTTCCGCGCATTACAGTGCCGTAATGTCGCACCGGCATCTTCAAGGAGGAAACCAATGACATCTTTTAAGTTCAACCTAATGAGAAGCGCTGCCGCACTTCCGATCACGCTCGGTCTGGCCGCCGGCGTGGTTGCCATCGGAACAGTCAGTGAGCCCCGCATGGCCATTTCAGCCTGCAACCCCTGTGCTGCCACCAAAGCGGCCTGCAACCCTTGTGCTGCAGCAAATGCGTGTAATCCCTGCAATCCATGCGCAGCAGCAAAGGCCAGCAATCCGTGTGCCGCCGCAAAGGCCTGTAACCCCTGCAATCCATGCGCAGCAGCAAAGGCCAGCAATCCTTGCGCCGCCGCAAAGGCCTGCAACCCCTGCAATCCGTGTGCAGCAGCAAAGGCCAGCAATCCTTGCGCCGCCGCAAAGGCCTGTAACCCCTGTAATCCGTGTTCAGCCGCAAAGGCCTGCAACCCCTGCAATCCGTGTGCAGCAGCAAAGGCATGCAGCCCATGTTCAGCAGCAAAAGCATGTAATCCGTGCAACCCATGCAAGGCAGCTTGTGGGCCATGCAACCCCTGCAATCCATGTGCAGCGTCCGCAGGCGGCGCGGCTACGGGCTGCTACGTACCGCGTCTGAAGACAGTTTCCGCAGGCAACCCGTGCGCCGCCGCAAAGGCCTGCAATCCCTGCAACCCGTGCTCAGCAGCCAAGGCATGTAATCCATGCAATCCTTGCGCAGCAGCCAAGGCCTGCAACCCGTGCAATCCTTGCGCAGCAGCCAAGGCATGTAATCCGTGCAATCCGTGCGCAGCGGCCAAGGCGTGCAGCCCCTGCAACCCGTGTGCAGCAGCAGCAAGCGTTGAACTGACAAACGCCGAAGCAGTGGCTCTGTACGATTGCCTGAAGCCTGTAATGACCAAGTCCTACAAGGGCGGCAAACACTGGGCAGCGACAAGATGGGCAGGCTTTACCCGTGTTTCGACACAGCCCTACGCCAGCGCCACCCATGGTGGCCGACAGGTCCAGAACCTGGTCAACAAGATCGGCCGCAATGCCTACAAAAAGTTCGATGACATCACGGTGATGCCAATCGGGTCAACTATTGCCAAGCCAAGCTTTACCGTCGGCAAGGACGGGCAGGCACAACTGGGACCGCTGTTCATCATGGAAAAGATGACCAGAGGCTTCAACGCCGATACGGCCAACTGGCGTTATGCGGCCATCCTGCCAGGCGGCAACACGATGGGGGTCACCAAGGCGACCAATTCTGCCGCGGTTGCATTCTGCCATGAATGTCATGTGGCAGGCGAAGACAATGATTACATGTTGCTGATACCCGACGAGTACCGCGTCAAGTAAACTGCGCAGGCAGGCAACAGACATTAGAGCATGGGTTCATGAATCGGTGGAGTGGAAACACTCCGCCGATTTTTCATCAGCCAGCCCATAAGCGTGGATTCAAACGTTGAGCAGCAGGAATTCACGTTCCCATGACGAAATTACCTTGCGGTATTGCACCTGCTCTTCTTCCTTCACCGCCATGAAGGCCTCGACGAAACGTTGCCCCAGTACCTTTTTCAGAGGCTTGGAGTAGTTCAGCTTGTTCATCGCATCATCAAGATTGATCGGCAGGGAATGAGCATACCTGTAGGCGGACCCCTCGATCGGCGCCGTCGGCTTCAGGTTTTCCATCATGCCGAGATACCCGCACGCCAGCGATGCCGCAATGCACAGATACGGGTTTGCATCAGCGCCTGGAACACGGTTTTCGATGCGCGTGTTCTGCGGGTCGGAATTCGGCATGCGCAATGGTGCGGTTCGATTGTCGATGCCCCAGTGAGTGTTGGTGGGTGCATCCGAGTTCGGCACCAGGCGGCGGTATGAATTCACATTGGGCGCACAAAACCCCATCGCGGCAGGCATGTAACGCTGCAGTCCCGCAACATGGGCGAGGAACAATCGCGATGGTTTCTTGCCGCGTCCCTTGAAGACATTGATCCCGGTTTTCAGATCCAGCAGGGATTGATGCAGATGCATTGATGAACCAGGCTCATCCTGATGAGGCTTGGCCATGAATGTGGCATAGACATCATGCTTCAGGGCCGCCTGGCGGACAGTGCGCTTGAACAGGAACACCTGGTCAGCAAGTTCCAGCGGGTCACCGTGATTGAAATTGATTTCCAGCTGTGCCGGCCCGCTTTCATGACTGATAGTGTCAATATCGATTTCCTGAGCTTCACAGAAGTCATAGATATCCTCAACGATCGGATCATATTCGTTGGCCGCATCGATGCCATAGGCCTGGCCAACCTTTTCCGCCCTGCCGCTGGTTCCAACGGGTGCTTCAAGCGGATAGTCGGCATCAAGATTCTTTTTGACCAGGTAAAACTCGAGCTCAGGTGCCACGATCGGTTTCCAGCCCTGCTTGGCATAAAGCTGCAGCACATGCTTCAGCACATGTCTTGGCGCAATGTCTACCGGATCACCGTTCAGATAGAAGGTATCGCAAATCACCTGGGCAGTCGGGTTGGCATGCCAGGGAACCAGCTTCAGGGTGCTGAAATCCGGAACCAGATAGACATCGCCCGAAGCGTCCGAGACAGGGGAATCCTGCCACGAGTATTTCCCGGTAACGGTCAGAATGAAAATGTCTTCCGGCAACCGCATAGAAGTGTTGCCGATACCCTTCAGGAATTTTCGCGTCGGCAGTATCTTGCCGCGAGGCGTACCGGCCGGATCAGGCACAAGGCACTCGATCTCATCAATATTGTGCTGCGCAAGCCATTCTTCAATTTTTGCTGTCGACATGAACCACCAGAATTAGCGACGGTCAGCGCCTGTTGCCGCCGAACCGTCCGGAGAATTGATCATAGCCTGATCGCTTGCGGAAAAAAATGCCTTCATTGACAATGGTGGATAAGGCATAAACAGGATAGCTGGCGTAGTTGCTATGCCATTTTTTTGTTTTTGCGAAGGTGTTTCATGAATTCTCCAACCAAGCCCGACAGTGAGGCCATCGCTTTCCTCGCGGACAATCCTGATGTGGTGACGGTAGACATGCTGATTCCCGACATGAACGGGATATTGCGCGGCAAGCAACTGACACGTGACTATCTGCCAAAACTGTATTCCGAAGGTGCCAGGATGCCCGGGTCGAACTATCTGCTCGACTGGACAGGGCGCAATGTTGATACATATGAATACGGCACCAGCGACGGCGACCCTGACTATTTTTGCTTTCCGGTCCCGGGCACACTGACCTATATCCCGTGGGCCAAGCGGCCGTCGGCGCAGGTCATTGCGTCAATGGTGGATGCTGATGGCAACCCGCACTTTGCAGATCCGCGGCATTTGCTGAAAACAGTGCTTGATCGATTCGCGGAAATGGAACTGACACCGGTCGTGGCGATCGAGTACGAGTTTTACCTGATTGACCAGGAAGCGGCAGCCAAAGGTGAGGTGATCCCGGCACGCTCCGGTGAGACCGGCTGGCGCGCCAGCACCACCAATGTCTACTCCATTGATGATCTGTATGACTTCGAATCCCTGCTCGACGAAATCCAGGAGGCCTGCAAGGATCAGAAAATACCGGCAGAGACGTTTGTTTCCGAGTATGCGGCCGGACAGTTTGAAATCAATCTGTATCACACGGATGATGCGCTGCAGGCATGCGATCAGGCGATCATGCTTGAACGCTGCATCAAGGCGGTGGCGCGCAAGCACGGCACAATTGCCAGTTTCATGGCCAAGCCGTTTGCCGACCAGGCGGGTTGCGGCCTGCACGTTCATTGCAGCCTGCTCGACAAGGACGGCAACAATATTTTTCTCGGAGATCTTGATCCAACCGTTGATCGGCCAATCTCGGACAAGCTGCGCAATGCCATAGGCGGGCTGCTCGCAACCATGCAGGAAGGCATGGCGATTTTTGCGCCCAATGCCAATTCCTACCGTCGGCTGCGCCCGGGCACTTACGCGCCTGTACGCGGACTGTGGGGCGGCGACAACCGGACGGTTCCGCTGCGCATACCGGGCGGCAGCGACAAGGCGATCAGGGTCGAACATCGCGTATCAGGTGCCGATGCCAACCCCTATCTGGTCATGGCGGCGGTGCTGGCCGGCATCCATTA
Source organism: uncultured Anderseniella sp. (assembly GCA_964424975.1). Classification (GTDB taxonomy): domain Bacteria; phylum Pseudomonadota; class Alphaproteobacteria; order Rhizobiales; family Aestuariivirgaceae; genus Anderseniella. The sequence continues at coordinate 1,226 of CAYRLR010000056.1, read as the reverse complement.
CGGCATCACCAACAAAGTAGTCCCGCAAAAACCGATATCCGGTGACGGTTATGAAAGCGAAGAAGGTGTAGACCTGCCGATACGGTGGCCGGTTGCCCTGAAGGCGTTTGAAGAGGGCACAATCCTGAAGCAGTATCTCGGTGAAAAATGGTGCGATGCGTTCCACACTGCACGGCTGTTTGAGGCTGATGCGCATCACTACACCATCCATAAACTCGACTACGAATGGTATCTTCGCACCTCATGACAGACAGATCTCTCGACCAGCCCACCTACTATTCCGAGACCGCAAACCGTCAGGTTGCAACGTCGGACATATCCGCCTTGCCGGACAAGGTCGACGTCTGCGTTGTAGGTGCCGGGTTCACCGGCCTGTCCGCGGCTCTGGAACTCGCTCTTCAGGGGCGCAAGGTGGCGGTGTTTGATTCAGGCCCCATAGGATGGGGAGCGACAGGACGCAATGGCGGGCAAATCTGCACCGGCTATTCGCCGGGTATGGAAGGCTTTGAAAAACAACTCGGAGCCGACGACGCCCGCATCTGCTTTGATGTTGCCGAACAGGGCAAGCGACTGATAGAGGCCCGCATAAAGGCGCACAATATCGAGTGCGATCTGGCATGGGGCTTTCTTCATGCTGCAGCCCGACCGAGTCACATGACCGGGCTGGTTGAGCACATGCAGGAGCTGGAAAAGTACGGTGTTGAGGGCTGCACAATCGTGAGCCGCGAGGAACTGGCGGACAAGATCGGCAGCCAAGCTTATCATGGTGCGCTGCGTGAACAGGACTCCGGTCATTTTCACTCGTTGAACTATGCTCTCGGTCTCGCCGACGCCGTGCTTGGCAACGGCGGGCTGATCTTTGAAAACACAACGGTCAGCAGCATTGAAGGTGGAAGTTCACCTGCCCTCAAACTCCAGTCGGGCAAGAGCGTCGCGTGCAGTCACATTGTTGTGGCATGCAATGCGTATCTTGGCTCGCTGGTTCCTGCTCTTAACCACCGGGTGATGCCGGTGGCCAGTTATGTCGTGGCAACCGAACCACTCGGCGCGGAGCGCGCACGTGGCCTGATCCGTGACAATGAAGCAGTCTGCGACAGCAATTATGTTGTCGATTATTTCAGGATGACAGCGGATCACAGGCTTCTGTTTGGCGGCAGGTGCAGCTATTCCGGCATTCATCCGCGCGATCTTGGCGCCAATATGCGACCCCGGGTGCTGCGGATTTT
>CAYRLR010000055.1:8037-9958 GCA_964424975.1 uncultured Anderseniella sp. | reverse complement strand
CTCCTGCGAGGAAGGCTGTTCAGTTGAACCGTGTTGCCTGGCAAAATCAGCCGGTACCTCCGGCTTGGGTTTCGGAATCGGGACAAATGCGTCTGTTTCGACATTGGGGGTTGGCTCGGGCTTTGCCGGAAGCTTGGGCTCCGGCGGAAGCTCCACAACCTGGACAGGTTCAACAACCTGCTCGGGTTCGATAACCTGCTCGGGTTCCACAACCTGCTGCGGCACCTGTATCGGGACTTCAATGGCTACGTCAGCTTCAGGCACAGCGTCTTCGGCCTTTGCGTCCTCCACGTCCTCCACCGGCTCAACAGGCTGTGGCTCTGAAGCCTGTTCATCCGGCAGGGTTTCCGCAGGCACCTCTTGCACGTCCAGGGGTTGTTGTTGCGCCACCTCCTCGGCACCAGCAGATGCACTGGCAGCCGGAGCTGGCAACGCCTCCAGCACGATCACGGTGCTGGAGACCCGGCTTTGCGCACCTTCCGGCACAACACCGGGAACACCCGTCAGGGCCAGCAGTCCGGCATGCAGGCCCACGGACAGGACGATGGCGGGCAACACAAAGCGCATCATGGCCTGCGCTCCGCCTGAAGCTGTATCCGGCTCATGCCGGTTGCGCGCAGGCTCTCGACCAGCTTCACGATACGCACCGCCGGCACAGCCGCATCGGCACGCAGCGTCAGTGTCTCCATCGCATCATTGCCGGCAAGCTGCGTAATCAACGCCACGATAGCTGTTTCATCACTCAACTCGCGAAACCGCAGCGCCCCGGAGCCGGACACATACACGGTTGCGTCGCTGCCGGCGGCGTCGACCTCCTCGCCGGCACTGGCCTGCACCGGCAACAGTTCGAACGGGTCCGGTGATGCAATGACGCCTGACAACACAATGAAAATCAACAACAGGAACACCACATTGATCAGCGGCAGTATCGAGATGCCGCGCGAGCGCCGTTCAGGTCCTGGCAATGAAAAACCGCTCACTGGCCCTCTCCTGCCGCCTGCACGCGCACATCATCAATGCCGGCTTCCTGGGCTGCATCCAGCGCATCCACCAGTGCCTGGTAGCTGGCACCGTTTTCGGCAACAATGCTCAACGGCTTCGAAGTATCTCCGGCAAGGGCCGCAGCCAGGTCCGTGACAGTTTCCCCGTCCAGCGCACTGCCTGCTGCATCCAGCACAAGCACTCGCGCTTCAACCGGAGACGGCACCGTCGCTGCAGCACCCGGCACCGTTACCTTCAGGGGCTTCACCAGTGTCTGCGAAAATGTCGACACCACCATGAAGAACACCACCAGAATAAACACCACATCCATCACCGGAGTCAGATCCGGCGGCCTTCGGCGCGCTGCTGACGAGTATATCCGGAGCATTTTCAAGGATCTATGCTCCTGCAATGATATCGTTGACCGCGCGCTCTGCCCTGGCGCTTTGACGCTCGGCAAGGCTTTCCAGGATTGACAGGCAGACCAGTGCCACCAGGGCGACAACCATGCCGGCTGCCGTGGTCAGCAGCGCCTCCCAGATACCGCCGGCAAGCTGTGCCGGTTCCACCCGGCTGCCGGCTGCTTCCAGTTGCCGGAATGCCTCGATCATGCCGAGTACCGTGCCAAGCAGCCCAAGCAGCGGTGCCGCGGTTGCAGCCAGGTCGATAAACCGGAAGCCGGACCGAAGTGCTGCCGCGTGAAGTGTGGCCAGCACTTCAAGACGCTGGCGCGCTGCATCGGATCCGTCGTCGACAGCCTTGCGGGCGGCCGCGGACAAAACGCTCACAATGCCGCCGGAACCGGGAAACACCAAAGCCAGAACCCGGATCAGGAACACTGCGACAACCGCCACGGACAACAAGCCCAGCGCAATCATCGTGGGCCCGCCCTTGTCGAGCAGTGCATCCAGGGCAGTTGCCAGGTTACCGGTCAGCTCAT
>CAYRLR010000055.1:0-7937 GCA_964424975.1 uncultured Anderseniella sp. | reverse complement strand
CCGCCCTTGTCGAGCAGTGCATCCAGGGCAGTTGCCAGGTTACCGGTCAGCTCATTCATTATCGCTCTCCCCTCCAGTCAGCCCCAATGGCGCAAGCCAGAGGCCGCACGCGTCGTGGCCAATCCGCGCACTGATGCCATAGACATCACGCAGTGTTGTGTTCGTCATTACTTCATCCGGCGGCCCATCAGCCGCGATCAGGCCGTGTTTCATCAGCACAAGGCGATCACACCAGCGCGCTGCCAGCGACAGGTCATGCAGCGACACCAGTACCGTGCGGCCCTGCCCGGCCAGTTGCCGCAACGCCGCCATCATGGAAATCTGGTGCGCCGGATCAAGACCCGAGGCAGGTTCATCTGCCAGCAGAACAGGTGTGTCCTGCGCCACGGCGCGCGCCATCAGCACCCGTGCCTGCTCACCGCCGGACAGGTCGGTTGCCGGCCGGTCGGCAAGGCCGGTTACATCAAGCAACTCCATGGCTGCCGCGCACTTCTCCCGATCAACCTGCGACAGGGCCCGGCGCCAGCCATGCCAGGGCAAGCGGCCAAGTTCGACAACAGCGCGCACGCTTATCGGCCAGCTCAACACTCTTGCCTGCGGCAACCATGTAATCATCTTCGCCCTGTCGGCTTCATTCATCGCGATGAGTGGCTGGCCGTCAATTTCAATACGCCCTTGATGAGCCACCTGCCCCGCCAATGCCCGCATCAAGGTGGACTTGCCTGCACCATTCGGCCCCAGCAGACCGGTGACCTGGCCCGGTTCGAGGACAATATCCACACCGTGCAGCACCTGCCGTCCGGCCAGCGAAACCGATATGTTGCCGGCTGTGAGTTGCATCAGAACAATTCCTTGCGCGAGCGGATCACCAGCCACAGGAAGAACGGTGCGCCGATGAGGGCGGTGACCACGCCGACATTCAGTTCACGCTCGGGGATAACGGTGCGCGCTACAATGTCTGCAAGGGTCAGCAAGGCCGCACCGGCAAGTCCTGCGGGCAGCAGCAACTGGCCCGGCAGCCGATTGGTGAGCGGGCGGACCAGGTGCGGAACAATCAGCCCGACGAAGCCGATTGCGCCACTGACAGCCGTCGCGGCGCCGACACACAATGCCACCCCACACACGACCAGCACGCGGGCACGCGGAATGTTTGCCCCCAGGCCCGATGCGCCTTCTTCTCCCAATGACAGTGCATCCAGTGTTCGCGAGCTTGCCCACAATGCAGCCCAACCCGCGATCATCAGCGGTACCACCAGCCAGACATGATCCATCGTGCGGTCTTTCAGCGAGCCCAGCAGCCAGAAGATGATCTCGTAACTGGCATAGGGGTTGGGCGACAGGTTCAAGACCAGCGAGGTTAGCGCGCCGGCCAGCGAGCCCAGAGCGATGCCGGCCAGAATGAGCGTTATGGTGGAGGCCTGCATGGCCGAGATCGCCAGCAACACCAGCACACAGATTGCAGCACCGATCAGTGCACCTGCCGGCAGTGCCAGGAACGACGCACCTGCCAGGCCGGTATAGAACAACAACACCGCGCCCAGCGATGCGGACGCGGAAATGCCGATGATACCCGGTTCGGCCAGCGGGTTTCTCAGCAGGCCCTGCAGTGCGGCACCTGCTACACCAAGACTGAACCCGATCAGCACGCCCAGCAAGGCGCGCGGCAGCCGGATCTCTCGCATGATGATCATGGCGGCCTCGTTGCCGCCTGCGACCAGCGCCTCGATGCTGTCAACGGGGCCAATCCGGGCCGGGCCGATCAGCAGCGACAACACGAAACCTGCCAGGCCCAGCACGCTCAGCAGCGATATCAGGACTGGCCTGCTCATGACCCGGTCGCCTTCCTGCAAGGTGTCAGCAACGGCGCCAACGCGCGCAGCTCCTGTATGGCGTCCATGGTGAACGGACCGCCGCAGCTCAACGCGGCAGGCTTTGAAAAGCCGCCGGTCACTGTTGCCTTCAGCCTGGCGAGCACCGGATGCGCCAGGATTTCATCCGCCAGTGCCGGTGCTCCCGGCGTTGGCTTTGGCAAGATGATCAGGTCCGGCGGGTCCTGCACCAGCAATTCCAGTGGAAAGGCCGTGACCCCTTCGTAGCCGAGGTCTGCTGCCATATTGGTGAACCCTGCGGCCTCTAATGCGGAGTGTGCAAGCGTGCCCTTGCCCATCGCAACGCCGCGCACGCCATAGGCAATCGCCACCGGTTTGCGCGAGCAAGCCAGCGGTTCCAGCCCGGCAAGTTGATGTTCAAACCGCGACGCCATGGCTTCAGCCGTGCCGGTGCGCTCGAGCAGCCGGCCCATTCTTCTGATATCAGCCGCTATGGTTTCAACCGATTGCGAGTATTTGAACTCCTCGACCCTGAAATTCAGCCGCCGCAGCAGGCTGGTCGTGTTGTGCAGCGAAAACGTGCCGGTCACCACGAGGTCGGGCTTCACGAGCAGTATCTCTTCAGCGACCCCCTTGTTGATCGGGTGTTGTTTTGCCTGCTCGTAAAGCGGCGACAGGGTGGGGTCGCGTGATAGATTGGATACCGATTTCAACTGCCCCGGCGCAGCCAGCAACATGACAAGCTGATCGGTACAGACATTCAGCGAGGCGACAGACGGGCCGGACAGCGCACCGGCGGTGCCGGCAAGCAATCCTGCCGCCGCCACCGCCCCTGCCCAGACCCGTTTACCTAGTTGCTTCATCAGAACTGGTACACAAACCCGCCATAGACCGAGGCACCCGGTGTGCCGTAGCCCTTCACGACCTGGTACTTCTCATCCAGCAGGTTTTCGCCGCGCACATAAATCTCCATGCCCCCCATTGGCGAGTAGCCTACCTTGGCGTAGACCAGAACATAATCGTCCAGCGGCACCAGCGTTCCGTCAACAATGTCCACCGTATCCTCGACGATGCGCACGATGGTTGACGTGGTCCAGTTTTCAGCCGGCCGGGTGAACAGCCCCAGTACAATATCGTGCCTGGGTACACGCGCGCGTCTTGTGCCATCCGGGTTGTGTGCCCGGGTGAAGGTATAGGCAGCCGTCACGTCCACCCAATCGGCGACAGCATACTTGACCTGGGCTTCAACACCGTTGCGCCTGGTCGTTCCCGTGGTCTGGAAATAGGAGTCCGTGACAAAGTCATAATCGATCAGGTTATCGGTATCGAGCTCGAAATAGGTGACGCTCGCTGTGAGGGCACCATCAAGCAGCGTCTGATCCACGCCCACGTCCCATGAAAAGCTCTCTTCCGGGGTCAAGTCCGTGTTGGGTCCCGCAGAAGTATAAGGATCATAGCCAAGTTCGAACGGACTCGGCGCTCGAAAGCCCGTACCTACCGAGCCGCGTATCTTGGTGCCTGTGTTGGCAAACAGATAAGCTGCAGTTGTGCGCCATGTGGTAAAGCCACCGAAGTCATCATGCTCGTCATGACGGACCGCACCGGTCAGCGTCAGGTTTTCCAGCGGTGTGTAGATGATCTGGCCCCAGCCCCCGGCGATCCAGATTTCATTGCTGGAAAACCCGTCATCGTATGACTGGCGTTCATAGTCGGCGCCTGCCTGCAACGTGATCTGATCATTCAGCTGATACTCGGTGAGCCAGTCGCCTTTCTGGCGCAAACTGCTCGGTGCAAATGTGAACGGGCCGAAGGTCGTGGTAAAAGACCTGCGCGTTATGTCATTGATCTGCACCGATGCGGTGTTTTTCAAACGCCCGTCAAGTGACGTCGCAGTAATGCCAACCCGCCCGGCAAGTTGCCTGCGGTCAGCTGTATTGTCGGGATTGTCGGACGGGGTCACGCCACCGTCATCAAACTCGCTTTGGCTGTCGATATACAATAACGACCCGAATGCCGTCAGGTACTGGTCCAGCACCTTCTCACCGGCCAGTGACACCGTGACATTGTCGTAGCCGTCGTGTTCAGGGTTGCTGTTGCGGCTATCGGCGGCAGAGATACCGTCCGTGGTCAGCCCCGAAACGCTGGCAGCAAACCGGCTGCCGTCTGCCGTGGCTCCTTGCGCTGCAAGTGAACCGCGAAATGTGCCATGCGATCCCGCCTCGCCCGACACGATGTAGCGGATACCTTCTTCAAAATTGCCCAGCGTGGAAATGCCAATGACACCTGCCACCGCGTCAGCACCGTACAGTGTGCTCTGCGAGCCTTTCAGTATCTCGATGCTTTGCACACCACCGGTCAGCAAATGTTCCGGCGAGACCTGCACCTGCGGGGCTGACGTGTCGGAAATGTCGATGCCGTTCCACAGTGTCTTGACGTATTTCTTGTCGGCACCGCGAACCACCAGCGTGGTTTCCTGACCAACTCCGCCTTGCGTTGAAACACTTACGCCGGGTTCCTGTACCAGGAAGTCCTGCACGGTCGGCAAGCGCTGGGCATCGATGTCCTGCTTGCTGATGGTCTCTACAGCCGAGCCCACCTTGGCCTTGTCGGATTTGGTCCGGTTTGGCGTAACGACGATCTCGCCGATATCGATGCTTTCAGCCTGCGCCGTCGAAACGGCAGCAAGCAAGACAACGGGCGATACCGCCCGCAACAATACGGATTTCAAGTTTGGATTCATCTGATCCCCTGATCCGGCCTTGGCCGGGAGCTGTAGTCCTGACTTTGCCCTTGGGGATTTGGGAGTGAGCTTGTGCCACTTCCTGCTGCCCCGCAAGCGGTGATGGATCGAAACCACCACTGCAAAGATGCAACAGCTCCCGATGCTTCCCCGCATCAGGATGAGGTGGACGGCTCTAGGCAGGTCTCCTGGCTCACGCTTCAACGGCTGTCCAACCTTCCCGGAAAAATCTTCCCAGTGGCCTCTTGCAGACAGCCTCGACGTTCACAGTTGCGGGGGCAGCTGTGGCAGGGGTCAATATGCGACCCTTCCACATTCCCTCTTAGCCCTGAAAACAAGGTTTTGCTTCCTTGCATCCAGAGAACCCAGAACACTTTTGAACCTAGGTTCAACCGGCAAGCCGGTCAATCGGATTCTTTCCCCGGTTACCGGAATTGTCAGAACCGCCGGGGCCCGGTCAGGCTTCCCGCCTAACCGGCAACTGCGTTACCCGGCGGCTGTCTTGATCTGCTCCAGCAAATCGGACGCCACTTCAACAGTGCCGGAAGCCTCACTCATGCGGCGTGCCTCATAGCGGCGCTGGCTGGGCATGCGCACACCGTCCTGTTTGATCATTTCGGCAAACAGGGCTTCGGCATGGCTGGCCCAGCCGCTGGCATCACCGAAACGGGCCGGATCAATGGCGATGATCAGTTGTCCGCCACGGTTGGCAAGTCCGTCGGGTTCAACCTTCTTGGCCGTTTCAAAGCTGAATGGTTCGCCCATCAGCGCGCCGGCCATCAGCTCAACCATCATCGACACCAGCGCGCCTTTGGCGCCGCCAAAGGCCAGGATTGCCCCGCCTTGAACATCGGCCGGATTGGTCGATGGATTGCCATTCTTGTCAATGATCGTGCCGGGCGGCAATTGCTTGCCCTCACGCGCAGCGATCAGAATCTCACCATGTGCCCTGGCAGCCGTGGCCATGTCAAAAATCACCGCCTCGCCATTGTCGCGCGGCCATCCGAAGGCAATCGGGTTGGTGCCGAACAGGGGCCTCGTGCCACCCGGCGGCGGTACAATCCCAAACGCCGAGCACATCGACATCGCCACCAGGAGCAGCTGCGTCATCAGTACCATTTCGGGCCACAGGGCTGCAAAATGATGCATGTTGGTCAGCGCCAGACAGGCCACGCCCTGCTGTTTGGCCAATGCCCCGATTTCCTCAGCCATCAGGTTCAGCGACAGCGGCGCAAAGCCGTTGTCGCCATCGCCGCGAATAACGCCTGGTGCCGTCTTTGACCATGTCGGCCTGGCTGCCGGGTTGGCCTTGCCATTGGCGAACGACTTCAGATATCCCGGCATTCGCAGTATGCCGTGGCTGTGGCAGTGATCGCGCTCGGCGGCACACACGGTGCCGGAAATCGCATCGGCGTTTGCATCGTCACAACCCGCCGCCTTCAGGGCCTTGATGCACACCGTGCGCAGGTCAATCAGCTTGATCGGTTCAGTTTTCATGACAGGGCTTTCTGCAGGATGGTTTCAACACTGGCCGCCGCATTGAACAATTCCGTATCCTGGCCATGCCGGCGCATGAGCATGGCACCGGCCGGCGCTTCGCCGCGCGCTGTCATGGGAACGGAAATCGCACAACTGTCGAGAAAATTGCCGAGGAACGTATTGCGCAGGCACAGGAAGTTCAGCGGGCCATAGCGGTCATCCTTTTCCACTTCGGAAATCAGCGGCGGCAATATCGGCACCGTCGGCAGGATGAAGCCGTCAAGGCCGGAACAAAGCCGCTCGAATTTCGAGATCATCTCCTTGCGTCGCCGGTAGTGTTCCACCAGTTCAGGCCCGGTGACATTGAGACCGGACAGGATACGGGTGCGAACCATCTGGTGATATTCATCACCATGGCGTTCCAGCATCTCGGCATGCACATTCATCGCTTCGGCGGCCGAAATCCCGCCCTTGGCATTGAGAGCCGGCAACTCGGTCAGATCGGGAAACGCCACCTCTGAAAACACCACGCCGGCCTTGCCGAGCGTCTTGATGGCAGCATCGAACGCGGTAGCCACTTCCGGGTCCATGGTATCCATCGCCACATGCTGCAGAATGCCGAAGCGCATGGTTGCGGGGTCGCGGGCCAGCACATTGCCAGTCCGATCTCCGGCCATCATGGCGTCAATGATCGAGCAGCATTGCACCGAATTGGCCAGCGGACCGACAGTGTCCAGTGTATCCGACAACGGAAACACGCCGTCTCTTGGAACCCGGCCCGTCGATGACTTGTATCCGGTTATGCCGTTAAAAGCTGCCGGCACGCGGCACGACCCGCCGGTGTCGGTCCCCAGCCCCATATAGGCCATGCCATCTGCGACCGACACCGCTGCACCTGACGAAGAGCCGCCGGGAATGCGTCCCTGCGCCCGGTCCCAGACGGACTTCGGCGTACCGTAATGCGGGTTCACCCCCACGCCGGAATAGGCAAACTCGGTCATGTTGGTGCGGCCCATGAACACAAACCCCGCCGCGCGCAGGCGCGACACGCAAGTGGCATCTGCGGTGACCGGTTCACTGCTGCGCAGAATGGTCGACCCGGCCGCGGTAACCTCGCCTGCCACATCGAACAGGTCCTTCAGCGATATCGGAATACCGGCATAAGGCGATGGTGCACGGCCCACCCTGCGCCGTGCATCCATGAAGTCAGCGGTCGCAATCGCACCTTCGGCATCGGTAGACAGGAAAACCCGCGCGCCTTCTCCCGCTTCGTCCTCGATGCGCGCCAGGCAGGCTTCCGTCAGATCCCGTGACGTGGTCGTGCCGGCGTCCAGCTGCAAGGCAAGCCCCTGAAGAGTTTCCACTATCATTTGCGCATTCCCTGTTGTTCAAAAACCATATTGCAGGCAGCATGGCATTATCCACGAAACACCGGCAAGGCCCCATTGATGCATACCAGTCTGTACTTCGCCTACGGATCGAACCTGTTGTCCACACGGCTTGTCGCGCGCTGCCCGTCGGCGCGTGTCGTTGGCACGGCAATGACCGAAGGCTGGATGGTGAGTTTCACCAAACCGGGTGCCGACGACTCCGGCAAGGCGGGCCTGGTGCAACGCGAAACAGCCTGCCACCCCGGCGTGGTCTACGAGCTGGCAACGGAGGAAATGCCGACCTTGGACCGGTTTGAGGGATTGGGCCATGGCTACTCGCGCGACGACGATTTCGCCGTGACGATGCTTGGTAATGGCGAAACCGTTTCAACCGCAACCTACATGCCGACACGTCACGACCCTGCCCTGATCCCCTATGACTGGTACCTGGCACTGTGCATAGCAGGTGCCCGCGAGCACCGCTTTGACGCTGCCATGGTGGATGCGTTTCACGCGACC
>CAYRLR010000054.1:8397-9987 GCA_964424975.1 uncultured Anderseniella sp. | reverse complement strand
CGAACAGATGAAGGCGATCCAGAAGGAACTCGGCGACGGTGATGACCTCGACGAGATGGCCGAACTGGAACAACGCATCACCAAGACCAAACTGTCCAAGGAAGCCCGTGAAAAGGCCAACGCGGAGATGAAGAAACTCAAGCAGATGTCCCCGATGTCTGCCGAGGCCACGGTTGTGCGCAATTACCTGGACTGGTTGTTGTCCATTCCGTGGGGCAAGAAATCCCGTATCAAGAATGATCTTGCGCAAGCCGAATCTGTGCTTGAATCAGATCATTTCGGCCTGGACAAGGTCAAGGAACGCATTGTGGAATATCTCGCAGTGCAGGCACGCGCCAACAAGCTGCGTGGCCCCATCCTGTGCCTGGTCGGTCCTCCCGGTGTCGGCAAGACCTCACTGGCCAAGTCCATCGCCAAGGCAACCGGTCGCGAATATGTCCGCATGTCGCTGGGCGGCGTGCGCGACGAAGCGGAAATCCGCGGACATCGGCGCACCTATATCGGCTCGATGCCCGGCAAGGTCATCCAGTCAATGAAAAAGGCGAAAAAGTCCAATCCGCTTTTCCTGCTGGATGAGATTGACAAGATGGGGATGGATTTCCGGGGTGACCCGTCATCCGCCTTGCTTGAGGTCCTGGATCCCGAACAGAACTCAACCTTCATGGACCATTACCTGGAAGTTGAGTACGATCTTTCCAATGTGATGTTCGTGACCACGGCCAATTCGCTCAATATTCCGGGTCCGTTGATGGATCGCATGGAAATCATTCGCATTGCCGGTTACACGGAAGACGAAAAGTTTGAGATCGCCCGCCGGCATCTGTTGTCGAAAGCGCTTGAAAATCATGGTCTCGCCAAAAGTGAGTTCGAACTGACCGACGACGGCCTTATGGAAGTCGTGCGCCGCTACACCCGTGAAGCGGGCGTGCGTAACCTTGAGCGTGAACTGAACACGCTTTGCCGCAAGGCAGTGAAGGAAATCGTTCTCGCCAAGGGTGCAAAAAAGAAGGTCAAGGTCACAGCCAAGAACATGTCCGATTTCCTGGGCGTCCAGAAATATCGGTATGGCATGGCCGAGTTGGAAGACCAGGTCGGTGTTGTTACAGGGCTTGCCTGGACTGAAGTGGGTGGCGAGTTGCTGACCATTGAGGCGGTGATGATGCCGGGCAAGGGCAAGATGACCGTGACCGGTAACCTTCGCGATGTGATGAAGGAATCCATTTCTGCGGCGTCTTCCTATGTACGTTCGCGCTCGACCGAGATTGGCGTCAAACCGACGGTGTTCGACAAGAAGGACATCCACGTCCACGTACCCGAAGGGGCAACCCCGAAAGATGGTCCATCTGCCGGCGTCGCAATGGTGACAGCCATCACCTCGGTGCTGACCGGTATTCCAATCCGACGCGAGGTCGCCATGACGGGTGAAATTACGCTTCGTGGCCGGGTCTTGCCGATCGGAGGGCTCAAGGAGAAACTTCTGGCGGCGCTGCGCGGCGGCATTACCAAGGTGCTTATCCCGGAAGAAAACGCCAAGGATCTGGTCGACATTCCCGATAATGTGAAGAACGGTCTGGAGATTGTGCCGGTATC
>CAYRLR010000054.1:0-8387 GCA_964424975.1 uncultured Anderseniella sp. | reverse complement strand
CATGCGCTCGTATCGCAACCGGAACCGATCGAATGGGACGAGGCGGCTGAAGAAGCTGCAGCCAAGGCTGCCATTGAAGCCGCAAAGGCATCGGGTGAAAGCGTTACTGCCCACTGATTGACGGCTGCTGTTTCAGTCAGCCGTGGTTTTGTGGAACACGAAACAATCAAGGGCGCGATCGGAATTTCCGGTCGCGCCTTTCTGGTATTGTGCGCCACGTAACACCGGCAAAACACTTGCCCGGTGTTCATCAATATGTTCTGGAATCAATGAGTTCCGCGAATCAGTTTTGCCACAAATGCGCAAATCCCGGTTTTGCGCCAAATCCAGCCATCACATTGTACGACAATAAGTCCATGTAAACATGATGGATTTTAGGGAAATTGCGTTTGGGCCTTGCTTTAATTGGCTGAAATCCGCGACTTTCACCACACAAGACGTTCGTACTTGAGTATCCATTGTTGAAAATCTGGTGAAAGGATCCATTCACATGAACAAAAACGATCTCATCTCAAAAGTTGCTGAAGACGCAAAGCTCTCAAAAGGTGAAGCTGGCGAAGCAATTGAAGCTACACTGGCGAACATCCAGAAAGCCCTTATGCAGGGTGATGATGTGCGCCTTGTAGGGTTTGGAACATTTTCGGTAGGCCAGCGTGCAGCATCGACCGGTCGCGACCCGCGCACTGGTCAGGCTATCGATATTCCGGCATCCAAGAACGCCAAGTTCAAGGCTGGCAAAATCCTCAAGGAGGCTGTTAACGGCTAGAACAAACCGGACTTCCGGCCGCAGCCCCAAACGGGCTGCAGGCAGACATCAGGCCCCGCGTGCTCTTCAGAAAAGACGTGGGGCCATTTTTATTAAAACTGCGCTTGCTCAATTGGACGCAGGGCGCTAATACAGCGCTCAGATTAGTGGGGGCGATTAGCTCAGTTGGTAGAGCATCTCGTTTACACCGAGAGGGTCGGCAGTTCGAGCCTGTCATCGCCCACCATCCCACCAGTCAGAAGGCACCATGGTTCATGCTTTCAATGGAAGAGTTGAAGGCCACCGGGTTCGGGTTTCTTGACAAGGTTGCCGGATGGGCCACGTCTCCCCAGTTCTATGCCCAGATCGTGGCCATCCTTGTCGCAGTTGTCATGGCCCGCATTGTCGCTGCGCAGTTGCGCAAGCGCGTCGTCCTGCTGCGCGAACCGGTGGCCGATGAGCATCGTTTCGCCCGCTGGCTGAATTTTACTCACTCATTGCGTGATTTGCTGTTCCCGGTATTGGCGGTATTGTTTCTCGCCGTCGCCATACAGGTTTGCCTGGCGGCAGTCGGCAGTGCCTGGCTGGTGCGCATTGCACAGTCGGTTGGTGTCGTCGGCGTGCTGTATGCGGCGATCAATCGCTTTATTACCCACTCGCTGGTGCGCGCTGCGGCCATCTATATCGGCATCCCCATTGCCACTTTGCAGGTGTTTGGCTGGTGGGACGAAACCGCCGCCTTCCTGGACGGGGTCTCACTGGAAGTCGGCAATATCCGCATATCGCTTTTCTTCCTTGCCAAGACAGCCGTGTTTGGCGGTTTGCTGTTCTGGCTGGGCAGGCTGTCTACAACGGCCGGCCAGAAGGCGATCCGCAATCAGAAGGATCTCGACAAGGCCACCAAGGAGCTGTTTGCCAAGCTGTTCGAGATCGTGCTGTTCATCATCGTCTTTATCCTGCTGCTGCAGATCCTGGGGCTCGACCTGACCGCGCTGACCGTGTTCGGCGGCGCATTGGGGGTCGGACTGGGGTTCGGACTGCAGCAGATTGCGTCAAATTTCATTTCAGGCATCATCATTCTGCTGGAGCGGTCACTGGGTGTGGGCGACTATATCGAAATGGAAGACGGCAAGGCGGGCATCCTGAAAGCGCTGAACATGCGCTCTTCGACCCTGGAGACCTTTGACGGCAAGGAAATCATGGTGCCGAATGAAAAGTTCATCACCACCAGTTTCATCAACTGGACCAGGGATGATCCGCGCCAGCGCTTCGAGGTGGAGTTTTCGGTGGCCTATGACAGCGACCTTCATGCAGTCATACGTCTGGTCACCGAGGCAGTTGCCAAGCACAGGTCTGTACTCAGCGACCCTGAGCCACCGGATACGGAGTTGCGCGGCTTTGGTGATTCCGGCGTCAACATGGCCGTGGAGTTCTGGTCAAAGGGGCTCGATGACGGCAAGAACAAGTTCACTGCCGACATCCTTCTGGTTATCTGGGACACGCTGAAAGCCAACAATATCTCGATCCCGTTCCCGCAGCGCGAGGTGCGTATACTGGGCGAGGGACCCAAATTGGCGATCAGGCGCAAGAAGCCGGATGAGGCCTGAGCCAGATTCTTTGCTGGAGAAGTCCGGATTTGACCGATGGCCGCTTGACTTGCGACAGCGAACTGAGTAATCCACCACAACCAACGCAGACCTGTGGGACGTAACCCGGTTTGCCTTACATCGCGCGGGTGTAGCTCAGTTGGTTAGAGTGCCGGCCTGTCACGCCGGAGGTCGCGGGTTCGAGCCCCGTCACTCGCGCCATTTTTCCTCTCGACGCCCTATCTATCCGACCGGTTTTGATCCGGTTTTCCGGTCATCGTGGTCCATGGTCCGATATCCGGCTGGCAAAACAGTTTTCCACCATGTACTCTCACGGGGATTCAGGCTTGCGTCACTTGTTGCACTGCGGTACCAAGCCACCAAGCAATCAGAGTCGACTAGAGGGGCCGCGGTGGCTTGTCAGGCTGCCACGTATCAGGTGCTGAACAATGACGGATTTATTGCGGGACTATCTGCCGATCGTCATATTCATGGGAATATGTATTGGTCTTGGCATTGCCTTGATGGCATCGGCGTTCGTGATCGCCATTCGCCGGCCTGATCCTGAGAAGTTGTCGGCTTACGAATGCGGGTTTGACGCATTCGACGATGCCCGCATGAAGTTTGATATCCGCTTTTATCTGGTTGCCATTCTGTTCATTATCTTTGACCTTGAAGTGGCGTTCCTGTTTCCGTGGGCAATTTCGCTCAAGGAGGTCGGTGTGTTTGGTTTCTGGTCGATGATGATATTCCTGTCGATACTGACCATTGGCTTTGTCTATGAATGGCGCAAGGGGGCACTGGAATGGGATTGATCGACAAGAACGGCCAGCCATTGGCAGCTGCCGCTGCTGCGCCCGCAGTGCTGACACCGGAACAAGAAGCGTTTTACTCCTCGGTGAACGACCAGCTTGCCGACAAGGGTTTTCTGGTCACCACCAGTGATGATCTGATCAACTGGGCCCGCACCGGTTCGCTGATGTGGATGACGTTTGGCCTGGCTTGCTGCGCAGTTGAGATGATGCAGGCTTCTATGCCGCGCTATGATGTTGAGCGCTTCGGCTTTGCCCCGCGCGCCAGCCCGCGCCAGTCTGATGTGATGATCGTTGCCGGGACGCTGACCAACAAGATGGCACCAGCCTTGCGCAAGGTCTATGACCAGATGCCGGAACCGCGTTACGTGATCTCGATGGGGTCGTGTGCCAATGGTGGCGGCTACTATCATTATTCCTATTCGGTAGTGCGTGGTTGTGATCGCATCGTGCCGGTGGACATCTACATTCCGGGCTGTCCGCCGACGGCTGAAGCGCTGGTGTACGGCATTCTGCAACTGCAGAAAAAGATCCGCCGCACCGGCACGATCGAACGCTAGGGGCCGGGCACGAAACCATGGATGAAAACCTGATTGATCTTGGCGACCACGTCACTTCCGAGCTGCAAGAGCTGGGGGTCAAGTGCACCATGTCCCATGACGAACTGACCCTGCACGCAAACGCTGCCGACATCGTCGATGTACTGCGCTTTCTGCGCGACGACCCGAGTTGCCAGTTTGTCTGTTTCATCGACATTTGCGGTGTTGACTATCCGGCGCGCGAACGCCGTTTCGACGTGGTGTATCATCTGCTCAGCCCGTATCAGAACACTCGAGTGCGGGTGAAAGTGCAAACCGATGAAGATACGCCGGTGCCAAGCGCGGTGGAGGTGTTTCCGGCTGCCAACTGGTTTGAACGCGAAGCATTTGACCTGTACGGCATCCTGTTTTCCGGTCATCCGGATTTGCGCCGCATCCTGACTGACTACGGGTTTTCCGGCCATCCGCTGCGCAAGGACTTCCCGATGACGGGCCATGTTGAAGTGCGCTACGACGATGAGAAGAAAAAGGTTGTGTATGAGCCGGTGAAACTGGTTCAGGAATTCCGCAATTTTGATTACCTCAGCCCGTGGGAAGGCACTGACTACGTGTTGCCCGGCGACGAGAAGGCGAAGAACTGATGGCTGAGGCACAAGTCAGGAATTTCCATATCAATTTCGGCCCGCAGCATCCCGCTGCTCACGGTGTGTTGCGCCTTGTGCTGGAACTGGATGGTGAAGTGGTCGAGCGCGTCGACCCGCACATCGGCCTGTTGCATCGCGGGACCGAAAAGCTGATCGAGGCCAAGACCTACCTTCAGGCGCTGCCGTATTTCGATCGACTGGATTATGTCGCCCCGATGAACCAGGAGCATGCCTACGCCCTGGCCATCGAAAAACTGATGGGCATCACTGTGCCCATACGCGGTCAGCTGATCCGCGTCCTGTATTCCGAAATCGGCCGTATTCTGTCGCATCTGTTGAACGTGACCACCCAGGCCATGGACGTGGGCGCGCTGACACCGCCACTGTGGGGCTTTGAAGAGCGCGAAAAACTGATGGTGTTCTATGAACGCGCATCCGGTTCGCGCATGCATGCTGCCTTTGTGCGCCCCGGTGGCGTGCACCAGGATTTGCCGCAATCCCTGATCGACGACATTGACGGGTTTTGCGACTATCACCCGAAGGTGCTTGATGACATCGAGGGACTGCTCACCGAAAACCGCATTTTCAAACAGCGCAATGTCGACATCGGCGTCGTGACGCTGGACGAATGTTTCGCATGGGGGTTTTCCGGCGTCATGGTACGCGGTTCGGGCGCGGCCTGGGATTTGCGCAAGTCACAACCCTATGAGTGTTACTCGGATCTCGAGTTTGACATCCCCGTCGGCAAGAATGGTGACTGCTATGACCGCTACCTCATCCGCATGGAAGAGATGCGCCAGTCACTGAAGATCATGAAGCAGTGTATCAAGATGCTCAACTCGCCTGAAGGGCAGGGGCCGGTGTCGTCCATGGATGGCAAGATTGTGCCGCCGAAACGCGGAGAGATGAAGCGGTCAATGGAAGCGTTGATCCATCATTTCAAGCTTTATACCGAGGGCTTCAAGGTCCCCGAAGGCGACGTCTATGCCTGCGTCGAAGCGCCCAAGGGCGAGTTCGGCGTTTACCTGGTGTCAGACGGAACCAACAAACCATACCGCTGCAAACTGCGCGCGCCCGGCTTTGCGCATCTGCAGGCGATGGATTTCATGTGCCGTGGTCACATGCTGGCCGACGTGTCAGCGGTCCTCGGTTCTCTCGACATTGTGTTTGGTGAGGTCGACCGGTGAGTGTACGCCGTTTAGCAGATGACAGTGTTCAGCCCGCAACATTCGCCTTTACGGCGAAGAATTTGAGCTGGGCCAAACAGACCATCAGGAAGTACCCGAAGGGCAAGCAGGCATCTGCTGTCATTCCGGTACTGTGGCGCGCGCAGGAACAGCATGATGGCTGGGTATCTCGCGCGGCCATGGAAGAGGTCGGCCGGATGCTGGACATGCCATTCATCCGGGTCTACGAAATCGCGACTTTCTACACCATGTTCCAACTGGCCCCGGTCGGTAAAAAGGCCCACGTCCAGGTGTGCGGCACAACGCCGTGCATGTTGCGCGGCTCGGAAGACCTGATGGCTGTGTGCAAGCGCAAGATCGCCGAACAGCAGCATACCCTGTCGAGCGACGGTAATTTCTCATGGGAAGAGGTTGAGTGCCTGGGGGCCTGCGTGAATGCACCGATGGTGCAGATTTTCTCCGACACTTATGAAGATCTGACGCCGGAATCCATGGAAGACCTGCTCGACAAGATCGCGCTGGGACAGAAGGTCGAGGCTGGCCCGCAGGTTGACCGCATCATGTCTGCCCCAGAAGGCGGACTGACCTCGCTCACGGAGGAAGTCGTTCCGGCGAAAAAGCCTGCTGCGAAAAAGGCGCCAGTCAAACAGGCCGTCGCTAAAAAGGCAGTGGCAAAACCTGCAACCAAAGCGGTAACCAAGTCCGCGCCGGCCAAGAAGACGACTGTCAAACCGGCGGCTGCCAAAAAGTCCACCAAGGCCGTTTACGCGAAAGCTGCACTGGTCAAAACTCCTGTTTCCGCGAAAGCCGGACCTGAACGCCTGGCCAGGCCCGCAGGCAAGGCGGACGATCTCAAGCTGATTTCAGGCGTTGGACCGAAGCTGGAGCAGACCCTCAACAAGTTGGGTTTCTGGCATTTTTCCCAGATTGGGAAATGGACCAAGAAGGACATCGTCATTGTCGATGATGAACTTTCCTTCAAGGGCCGTATCGAGCGCGATGACTGGGTGAGGCAGGCCAAGGCCCTGGCAAAAGGCGGCGAAGCTGAATACATCAAGGTATTCGGCAAGAAGCCGAGGTAGGACACCATGCTGCACGACAAAGACCGGATATTCACCAACCTTTATGGCCAGCACGATGTTGGCCTGAAGGGCGCCATGAAACGTGGTGCGTGGGACGGAACCAAAGCCATGATCCAGCTGGGTCGTGATGGTGTCATCGACAAGGTGAAGGCGTCCGGTCTCCGCGGTCGCGGCGGCGCCGGTTTTCCAACCGGGCTGAAATGGTCATTCATGCCCAAGCAGTCCGACGGACGCCCGCACTATCTGGTGGTCAATGCCGATGAGTCGGAGCCGGGCACCTGCAAGGACCGCGAAATCATGCGGCATGATCCACATACGCTTGTCGAGGGCTGCCTGATCGCCGGTTTCGCAATGGGTGCGAACGTCGGCTACATTTACGTGCGTGGTGAGTTCATTCGTGAACGCGAGGCCCTGCAGCGCGCCGTTGATGAAGCCTATGACGCCAATCTGATAGGCAAGAACAATAAGCATGGCTGGGATTTCGAGCTCTATGTCCATCATGGCGCAGGGGCC
Organism: uncultured Anderseniella sp.; assembly: GCA_964424975.1. Classification (GTDB taxonomy): domain Bacteria; phylum Pseudomonadota; class Alphaproteobacteria; order Rhizobiales; family Aestuariivirgaceae; genus Anderseniella. The sequence goes on along the minus strand of CAYRLR010000054.1, from coordinate 1,279 downwards.
TATATCTGCGGCGAGGAAACCGCCCTTCTGGAAAGCCTTGAAGGCAAGAAGGGCCAGCCGCGCATGAAGCCGCCATTCCCGGCCAATGTCGGACTGTATGGCGCGCCGACCACCGTGAACAACGTGGAATCGATCGCCGTTGTCCCCACGATTTTGCGGCGCGGACCTGAATGGTTTGCCGGTATCGGCCGGCCCAACAATGTCGGCACCAAACTGTTTTGTATTTCCGGTCACGTGCGCAAGCCGTGCACAGTGGAAGAGGAAATGGGAATCTCGTTCCGTGAACTGATTGACCGCCATTGTGGCGGTGTTCGCGGCGGTTGGGACAACCTCAAAGCAGTCATCCCGGGCGGATCATCGGTACCGTGCGTGCCGGGAGAGGCCATTCGCGACTGTCACATGGATTTTGACAGCCTGCGCGACCTCAAGTCGGGCCTCGGGACAGCCGCGGTTATCGTGATGGATAACTCGACCGACATGATCAAGGCGATTGCGCGGCTTGCCTATTTCTACAAGCACGAAAGCTGCGGCCAGTGTACGCCGTGCCGTGAAGGCACAGGCTGGATGTGGCGGGTGCTGACGCGGATGGTCGAAGGCCGTGCCGAGAAACGTGAAATCGACATGTTGCTGGATGTGTCGCACCAGATCGAAGGTCATACGATTTGCGCACTGGGTGACGCTGCCGCTTGGCCGGTACAAGGCCTGATCCGGCATTTCAGGCACGAAATCGAAGCTCGTATAGATGAATTTTCAGCCCGGCCTGACTCCGAAGGGTCAGTGACGCGCGTGGCGGCGGAGTAAAGCGGCATGCCCAAACTCATAGTCGATGGACAAGAGATCGAGGTTGAAAGCGGCACCACGCTGATCCAGGCGTGTGAGGCTGCCGGCGCCGAGATTCCGCGGTTTTGCTATCATGAACGGTTGTCGATTGCCGGCAATTGCCGCATGTGCCTGGTTGAAGTCAAGGGTGCGCCCAAGCCGCAGGCCTCGTGCGCCATGTCTGTCAATGATCTGCGCCCCGGACCGGAAGGCCAGCCACCGGAAATCCGCACCAATTCACCATTGGTGAAGAAGGCCCGCGAAGGTGTGATGGAATTCCTGCTGATCAATCACCCGCTTGATTGCCCGATCTGTGACCAGGGCGGCGAGTGCGACCTGCAGGATCAGGCCATGGCCTACGGTATCGACAGGAATCGCTTTGACGAGAACAAGCGCGCAGTCGAGGACAAGTATATCGGGCCGCTGGTGAAAACCACCATGACCCGCTGCATTCAGTGTA
>CAYRLR010000053.1:0-9999 GCA_964424975.1 uncultured Anderseniella sp. | reverse complement strand
CACGTTGGCTGGAATAATCTGCAAGGCCGTCGGAATCTGCGTCATCACCGACTGGAACTCGGAATAAAACAGCGTGGCAACGTCGTACTCGCCATCGTCGAACATCGCCAAGACCTTGATGGCGATCTCGTGCGCATTGCCGAAGGCAACCCGTTTGACTTCGCGCAGATCCACGCGATCAACGATAAGATGGTCGTATTTGCGCCGCAGGACATCATAGCCCTTCTTGCCGACACAGATGATCTTGACGGCCTTGCCGTCGCGAATCAGCCTGTCGGCATGATCACGCGCCAGCTTGGCGATATTCGAGTTGAACCCGCCGCAAAGCCCGCGCTCAGCGGTACACACGATCAGCAGATGCGTGTCCTGCTTGCCGGTTCCCGCCATCAGCGCAGAACCGCCTTCACGGCCTTCCATGGCCGCTGACAGATTGGCCAGTACGCTGCCCATACGCGATGCATACGGGCGCGCGGCTTCAGCAGCCTCCTGCGCCTTGCGCAGCTTCGCAGCCGCCACCATCTGCATAGCCTTGGTGATCTTCTGCGTTGCCTTAACCGATGCGATTCGGTTTCTTAGGTCCTTGAGGTTGGCCATGGTCCCTGATTTTCCCTCAGTTGATCTTTACGAACTGCATCAATCAGGCCGCGAATGCCCTGGCATAGTCATCAACGACTGACTTCAGCTGTGCGCCGATCTCGTCGGTAACTTCCTTTTTCGTCCGCAGTGCTTCCAGCAGATCACCATGGCTGTCGCGCACAAGACGCAACAGGCCCTGCTCGAATTCACCAACCTGGTTGACTGCAATGGCATCGAGATAGCCGTTCACGCCGGCATAGATCACGACAACCTGCTCTTCGGTCTTGAGCGGCGAGAACTGCGGCTGCTTGAGCAGCTCGGTCAGGCGCGCACCACGGTTCAGCAGACGCTGCGTCGCAGCATCAAGATCCGAGCCGAACTGGGCAAAGGCAGCCATCTCGCGATACTGTGCCAGTTCGCCCTTGATCTTGCCCGCAACCTGCTTCATCGCCTTGATCTGGGCAGCAGAGCCCACCCGCGACACCGACAGACCCACGTTCACCGCAGGACGGATGCCCTGGTAGAACAGGTCCGTTTCCAGGAAGATCTGACCGTCGGTGATCGAAATCACGTTGGTCGGGATATAGGCTGACACGTCGTTGGCCTGGGTTTCAATGATCGGCAGCGCGGTCAGCGAACCTGAACCATTGTCTTCGTTCAGCTTGGCCGAACGTTCCAGCAGACGTGAATGGAGATAGAAAACATCACCTGGATACGCTTCACGTCCCGGTGGACGGCGCAGCAGCAGTGACATCTGGCGATAGGCGACGGCCTGCTTGGACAGATCGTCATAGCCGATCAGGGCATGCATGCCATTGTCACGGAAATATTCACCCATGGTGCAGCCGGCAAACGGTGCCAAGAACTGCAGCGGTGCCGGGTCAGATGCGGTCGCAGCAACGATGATGGAATATTCCAGCGCACCATTGTCTTCGAGAATCTTGACAAACTGGGCAACGGTGGAACGCTTCTGACCACATGCCACATAAACACAGTACAGCTTGTCTTCTTCAGGGCCATTCTGGTGAATTGGCTTCTGGTTGAGAATGGTGTCGAGCAGAATGGCGGTCTTGCCGGTCTGACGGTCACCAATGACCAGTTCGCGCTGGCCACGGCCAACCGGGATCAGTGCATCAACAGCCTTGAGGCCGGTTGCCATTGGCTCATGCACGGACTTGCGCGGGATAATACCCGGTGCCTTGACATCCACACGCTGGCGCTGCTTCGCATTGATCGGGCCCTTGCCGTCGATGGAATTGCCGAGCGGGTCAACCACGCGACCGAGCAGTTCCTTGCCGACGGGCACTTCCACGATGGCGCCGGTCCGTTTGACCGTGTCGCCTTCCTTGATGTGACGGTCGGAACCGAAAATAACGATACCGACATTGTCGACTTCCAGGTTCAGGGCCATGCCCATGATACCACCGGGGAACTCGACCATCTCACCGGCCTGCACATTGTCCAGACCGTAGACACGGGCGATACCGTCACCAACGGACAGCACCTGGCCGATCTCGGAGACCTGGGCTTCTTTGCCAAAGTCCTTGATCTGTTTTTTGAGTATTGAGGAAATCTCGGCGGCGCGGATATCCATCAGCTGACCCCTTTCATGGAAACCTTGAGGTTCTGAAGTTTGGTACGAAGTGAGTTATCGACCATACGAGAACCGACTTTGACGATAAGCCCGCCGAGTATCGACGGATCAACAGTACTGGCAAGCTCTACATCGGAGCCCACCGAAGCCTTGAGTTCGGCCTTCAGCTTGGCAAGCTGTGCAGCGGAAAGTTTTTCAGCAGAAACAACTTCAGCTGCAATTTCGCCGCGCGAGGCAGCAACCAGTGACCTGAATGCGCTGATCATGTGGCCGACAGCAAAAAGCCGGCGGTTCTTGGCCGCCAGCTTGATGAAATTCGTTGCAATCGAGCTGATTCCTGCCTGTGCGAAAATCGCAGTCAGCGCCGCGATCTGATCGCTGGCGCCAAACACCGGGCTACGGACCAGCCGGTCGAGGTCTTCGGATGAATTCAGCATGTTGGCAAAAGAATCCAGATCAGCCGAAACCTGGCTGACGGTGTTGGATTCCTGCGCCAATTCAAACAGCGCCGTGGCGTAACGCCCCGGCATGCCTGTAGCTTTGTGTTCTTGAGCCGTCACGTGGAGGTTTACTCGCTTTGGCTGTTTCGCGGACTAAAGGCATCGCCGGGAATGGCGCAAATACCTGACTTGTTTTGGTAATTCCCCGCAACCAGTTTACCCGGCAAGCCGCGCTTCACCAGTTGCGGGCTCGATCTAGCACAGGCACATGCGGGGCGCAACTGTGACATGGCGGCGGATTGCCGCAATCTCCGACACAATGTTGCCCACAAACTGTCGATACAAGCTCCGATCAAATCTTAGGCATTTTGTTAATGCTTGCGCGAAACGGTCAAAGCAACACGGGGAAAACGGGCTCGCGTTGCTCTAACACTTTAGAAATGATCAGGTTTTTGAATTTGGTTGGACCAGGAAGAAACCGACCAGGTGGGGAAACAGTCAAAGGGTGACGCACACGGATGGCTGTAACATGAGATCAACAACGGAAATTTCTGCCGGCTGCGCGCCGGCACACCGTCAAAGGGCTGCCGTCTGCGCAACCTGTCGCGGTAAAAAAATAACGGAGTAATTCAGACATGACATCGAAAAACCTGATCAGCGCGATTGCGCTGTCGGCATCAATTTGCCTGCCGCTGACAGCGACAGCCAAGCCCGTGGCGCCCAGCGTCAAGGACAAAACCGCCGAGTCTCAAACTGCACAGGCACCAGAAACCGTCGACGAGCGGTCTGCGGCCAAGCCGGCAGCAAAAAAACCGGCAGCGACCAAGCGAAAGGTTGCGGTTAAACCGAGCGCGCACATCCCCCGGCACCGCCCTGTCATTCTTGCAAAAATCGAGGTTCACGCCGCTGGCGCAGGCGTGCCGGTCGACACAGCCCTGGCGGTCGTGCTGCAGGAATCGAGTTTTCGCGCCAACGTGACGGGGGCCGCCGGTGAAATCGGACTGATGCAGCTCAAATGCCAGACCGCGCGCGGCATCGGCTATAAAGGCCGCTGTGCAGCGCTGTATGACCCGGACACCAACCTGCACTATGGCCTGCGCTATTTGCGCAAAGCCCTGAACCGTGGCTCTGTCGGCTACTATAATGCAGGCATCTATGCCAAGAAGCTGCCGGAAGCAGCCCTGGATTACGCGCAATCCGTCGAAGCCAAGCGCACCAAGTCAGTCAACAGCCGCCCACGCACAACCGGATCACCATCCGCCAGCTGGGGCACACCGGGTTCATCTGACCCGATCCTGCTCTGACACCAGGCAAACCATCACGATGGTTTTTCGGTACAACAACCGGAAACCATCGTGTTCCAGGGTACCGGCATGGAGCAATATCAATCCGTACGGATTGATAAAGATGCTCCAACACTAAGGAATCGAGCATCTTTATCCGATCAGATGAGTCCATCTGATCGGATGATGCTCTAGAGAAAGCTGTACGGATCCACGTCGATCGCCAGCCTGAGTGAGCCTCTGGGTTTGATCCCGCCAAGCCACTGGCGCAGATAGGCCTGGATATCCACCTCCCGGGCACACATCACCAGGTATCGAAACCGGTGGCGGCCGCGTACCATCGACAATGGAGCCGGTGCCGGCCCCAGCACCCGCACATCGCTGGCCTCCGGCACTTCCCTCAGAAGGCTCCGCGCAAACCGGTCGGTTTCGTCCCGGTCGGTGCCGGATATGATAATGCCTGCCATTCGCCCGAACGGCGGCAGCATGGCGCGTTCGCGGATATCGCTTTCATGGGCCAGGAAACCATCGCGATCGCCGGCCGCCAATGCCCGCATCAACGGATGATCGGGCATATAGGTCTGCACCAGCGCGCGACCGGTCTTGTCGCCACGCCCTGCCCTGCCGGATACCTGCGCCAGCATCTGCCATGTGCGCTCTCCGGCACGCGGGTCCGTCGTTTCCAGCGCAAGATCAGCGTCAATCACGCCGGCCAGTGTCAGGTGCGGAAAATGGTGTCCCTTGGCCACCAGCTGTGTCCCGATGATGAGGTTGTAATCGCCGCGCGCAATAGCGCGCAGTGTGTCGATCAGCAAAGTGCCGCGTGACAGATCCGACGACAGTATCGCAATTTTTGCATCGGGAAATCTTTGCGCGGCCTCCTCGGCCAGCCGTTCAACGCCAGGTCCGCAGGGCACCAGGGTGTTTTCACTGCCGCACGACGGGCACGCCTTGGGCACCGGTTCTTCATGTCCGCAATGATGACAGGCCAGCCGTCCCCTGAACCTGTGCTCCACCAGCCAGCTTGCACAATGCGGACAGGCGAGGCGAAACCCGCATGTCCTGCACAGCGTCAACGGCGCATAACCACGCCGGTTGAGGAACAACAGGGCCTGGTCACCCTTGCCCAGGGTTTCGGCAACCGCCTGCACCAGGGCCGGCGCCATCCATTCGCCGGACGTCATTTGTTCGGCGCGCATGTCGAGCAGGCTGACATCAGGCAATTGCGCGTTGCCGTACCGCGCGTCAAGCCGGACATGGCCATACCGCCCCTTGCCGGCATTCCATAGCGATTCCAGCGACGGTGTTGCCGAGGCAAGCACCACCGGGAATCCGCCCAGGGACCCATACAGGACCGCCATGTCACGGGCATGGTAATTGACGCCTTCCGACTGTTTGAACGCCGGTTCGTGCTCTTCGTCCACCACGATCAGGCCCGGCCGCTGCCACGGCAGGAACAGTGCTGAGCGCGCGCCGACCACGATACGCGCCTCGCCGCTTGCCACACCGCGCCACACCCGCTCGCGTTCCCTGGGGCGCACCGCCGAATGCCATTCTGCAGGCGGCACGCCGAAGCGCTCTTCCACGCGGCGCAAAAAAGTCGCAGTCAGGGCAATTTCCGGCAGCAACAGCAATACCTGCCTGCCTTGCGCAAGGGCAGCCGCCATCGCCTCGAAATAAACCTCCGTCTTGCCCGATCCGGTAACACCATCCAGCAACGACACCGAAAACCGGCGCGCGGTTACCGCCTTGCGCAACTCACCGGCAGCCAGTTTCTGACCGTCTGACAGTTCGACCCGGTGGTGAGCCAGGTCCGGTTCGGTAAATGCCGCCATGGCAGGCATCGCGATGGCTTCCAGCGCCCCGGCCTTGACCAGCCCCTTCACCACCGATGCACCGACACCGGCTTCGTGTGCAAGGTCGGTTGCACGCCGCGCCAGCCCGTCACCGGCCACGTCCAGCACCCGTGCCCGTTGCGGCGTCAGCTTGCCCGGTTCGCGGCCCGAAGCGCGATAGGCGATCTGCTGCCGCTGCCCGCCGAGGGCCTGCGGCACGCGCAATGCCATTCGCAGGACCGACCCCGACGCCTCGAGATAGTATTGTGCCACCCAGTCGATAAATTGCCGATGCAGGTCAGGCATGGCAGGTGCGTCGTATTTTTCACTGACCGGCCTCAGCCTGGCCCCGTCCGGCGCGGTACCGCCCGTTGCCCACACCACACCGATGACCTGGCGCGGACCCAGGGGGACCCGCACATAGTCACCTGCACCCAGCACCATGCCTTCCGGCACCAGATAGGTGTAGGCATCATCCAGTGCCAGCGGCAGCAGAACCTGAACTGTGGAATCGGTTGTCATATGAAGCCCAAGCTGGCGCAAACACGCGCGCGGATCAACCACAAGACTTCAGACATCAATTCTCCATTGGCTTGCCACGATGCCGGTGCTAGGTTCGTGCCAACCCTTACCATTTAACGGACCGTTTCCATGAAATTCTTTGCCGATACCGCCGACCTTGACGAGATTCGCGAACTTGCCTCCATGGGTCTGCTGGATGGCGTGACCACCAATCCCTCGCTGGTGGCCAAGGCCGGCGGTGATTTTCAGGAAACCATTGCCGAGATCTGCAGGATGATAGCCGGTCCGGTGTCTGCCGAAGTTGTCGCCCTCGATGCTGAGGGCATGATTGCCGAAGGCCGCCACCTGGCAAAAATTGCCGGCAACGTCACGGTAAAGGTACCCATGACATGGGACGGCCTCAAGGCCTGCAGCACGCTGGCCGGTGACGGCACCATGGTCAATGTCACCTTGTGCTTCAACGCAAACCAGGCATTGCTGGCAGCCAAGTCCGGCGCGACTTTCGTTTCCCCGTTTATCGGCCGCCTCGACGACATCGGCCTCGACGGTATGGAACTGATCGAGGAAATCCGCGAAATCTATGACAATTACGATTTTCGCACCGAAATCCTGGCTGCCTCGATCCGCACGGTAAACCATGTCAAGCAGGCAGCCCTTGCCGGTGCCGATGTTGCAACCGTACCCCCGGCTACCTTGAAGGCACTGGTCAAGCACCCGCTCACCGACAAGGGCCTTGAGGCCTTCACGGCAGACTGGGCCAAGACCGGTCAGAAAATACTCTAGCATTTTGTGAAATTGCTGATCCCGGCCCTGCGACGCGGCATCCGGATCCTGCCGCTGATACTGCTGGTCACATGGATTGGAGCGCTGTTTGTGCCTGTCAAAGCGCACTCAACCGACATGATTGTGCGCACACCCGGACCGTTTGGGCCACTCGAAGGCGCTTATCTATCAGCCGGCAGCAAATCCGCATCGACGGTGTTGATTATCCCGGGTTCGGGACCAACCGATCGCGATGGAAACAACCCGCTCGGCGTGCGCACATCTACCTACAGGTATCTCGCACAAGGCCTCGCCAAGGCGGGGATCAACTCGCTCAGGATCGACAAGCGCGGGATGTTCGGCAGCGCACGGGCCATCCCCGACGCCAACAAGGTCTCGGTCGGCGACTATGCAGACGATATAAATTCCTGGATCAAGGTCGCTCAGGACCAGTCCGGCGCGCCGTGCACCTGGTTGCTCGGGCACAGCGAAGGCGCGTTGGTGGCGCTGCTGGCCGCCCGGAAAAAAGCACCGATCTGCGGCCTCATCCTCGTTGCCGCACCAGGGCGGCCATTCGGGGATCTGTTGCGACAGCAGTTACGCGCCAATCCTGCCAACGCGCCACTGCTTGATGACGCCATGAAGGCCATCACGGCACTCGAGTCAGGCGACAAGGTAGACGTGGCGGGTTTGCACCCGGCACTTCGCAGCCTGTTCTCACCGCAAGTGCAGGGTTTCATCTCGGACGCCATGTCCTACGATCCCGCAAGCCTGATCGCCAATGTGACTGTACCTGTGCTGATTGTGCAGGGCGACGAGGACCTGCAGGTATCGACCGAGGATGCTCGACGGCTGCACGAGGCTGGCGCACATTCCAGGCTTGTTTTGCTGCCACAGGTCAACCACGTGTTGAAGTACGTCAGCAGCGATGATCGGGCCGTCAACCTGGCCTCCTATTCAGACCCCGCCTTGCCGCTGGCACCCGGCGTGATCGAAGCTGTCACCGATTTCATTGCATCCCCTCAAACCAACAACTAGAGCAGCACTGCGTTAACCATCAACACGTACAATATGTGCATGGCAGATGCAGACCAACCGATCCAGTTCAACACGGCCAGCGATGCGGCTGAAAAAATCACTGCGTGGACCAGGCATCTGCGCGTTGAAAAACAGGTGAGCCCGCACACCCTGGATGCCTATATCCGCGACATCACCCAGTTCACCCGCTTTCTGTCAGCGCACCTGGGCAGGCCTGCGTCCCTGCGTGATCTGGAGACCCTCAAGCCACTGGACTTTCGCGCCTTCATGGCCGCGCGGCGGTCAACCGGTGTCGAGAGCCGCACCATGGCCCGGCAATTGTCCGCCATCCGCACACTGTATCGCTGGTTCGACAATCAAGGCATCCTGCGCAATCCGGCGGTTGCCATACTGCGTTCGCCCAAGCTGCCCCACGCCATCCCCAAACCCCTCAATCCAGCCGCTGCCAGGCAGGCAATGAACCTCGCCGCGAGCGATGTCTGCGGTGATGCCGATGCCTGGATCATCGCCCGCGACACGGCCGTGCTGCTGCTGTTGTATGGATGCGGACTGCGCATATCCGAAGCCCTGAACCTGAACCGGCACGAGGCCCCCGTGCCGCCCAATGAAGACGTGCTGCGGATTCTGGGCAAGGGCAACAAGACCCGCTTTGTGCCGGTCCTGCCTGCTGCAGCCGGCGCGGTGCAGACCTACATGGACCTGACGCCCGGCCTTGATCCGCACGGGCCTTTGTTCATCGGCAAGCAGGGCCGCAGGCTCAACGCCCGCAATATTCAGTTGCTGATGCAGAAACTGCGCTCCGCACTTTGCCTGCCCGACACAGCAACACCACACGCGCTGCGCCATTCGTTCGCGACCCACCTGCTTGGCGGCGGCGCAGACCTGCGCACCATCCAGGAACTGCTGGGTCACGCCAGCCTGTCCACCACCCAGGTCTATACCGGCGTCGACCGCGAGCATCTGCTGTCGCAATATGACAAGGCCCATCCACGCGCCGGTTGATGAGTTATTGATTGTGCTTGGCAACGAGCCGGAACCGACCATATGCTCGCGGCCAACATGGTACCCTTACCCGAACACGTCGAGTCAGATACAGACCTGCCTGATGCCGTTGATGTCGTTGTCATCGGCGGCGGCATCATTGGCGCCTGCACCGCTCTGGAACTTGCCGAGCGCGGGCTTAAAGTTGCCCTGTTCGAGAAAGGCCGCATTGCCGGCGAGCAGTCGGGCCGCAATTGGGGCTGGTGCCGACAGATGGGCCGCGACAGCCGCGAAATGCCGCTGATCGTCGAATCACTGAGATTGTGGCGCGGCATGAACCAGCGTACCGGGGCGGACACCGGCTTCACGCAATGCGGCATCGCCTATATGGAGGCTGACGAGAAAGGCCTGCAGCAGCGCGAGGCATGGGCTGCGAAAAACGCGCGGCCGTTTCAGGTCAATTCGCGCATCGTGCGCGGCGGCGAACTCGACAAGCTGGTACCGGGTGCAAGCGCCAGGTTCGCAGGCGCCCTGTACACCGACAGCGATGGCCGCGCAGAACCCCAGAATGCAGCCCCTGCAATCGCCCACGCCGCCAGAAACAAGGGCGCACACATTTTCACCGGCTGGGCCGTTCGCGGCATTGAAACCGAAGCCGGCAAGGTCTCGGGCGTGATGACCGAGCGTGGCCGTGTCAGGTGCACCAGTGTGGTTTACGCCGGCGGCGCCTGGTCGCGACGCTTCCTCGGCAATCTCGGCCTGGACCTGCCGCAACTCATCACCTTGTCAAACGTGCAGGCGACAGAGCCGCTGGACCTGCCCTATGCAACCTCGTTTGCCGGTGGAAAATATGCCGTGCGCAAGCGTGCCGACGGCGGCTACACCATTGCCCACAATGCCATCACCGTGTCCGACATCATTCCGGCCTCGTTCAAGTACCTGAGGGCATTCCTGCCCGCGCTGCGCTC
>CAYRLR010000052.1:0-10054 GCA_964424975.1 uncultured Anderseniella sp. | reverse complement strand
ATCACGCACTTCGGCGCGTTCATAAAACCGTGGACCGCCGATAACCCGGTAGGGCAGGCCAAGCGTGATGAAGCGATCTTCAAAGGCGCGCATCTGGAACGAGGCGCGCACGAGGATGGCAATTTCTTCCAGCGAGGTACCGGCACGCTGGGCCTGTTCAATATCTTCACCGATGGTACGGGCTTCCTCGTCGCCGTCCCAGTGACCGCGCACGATGACTTTTTCACCATCGTTCTGATCGGTACGCAGGGTCTTGCCGAGGCGGCCTTCATTGTGGGCGATCAGGCCGGATGCGGCACCGAGAATGTGAGGTGTGGAGCGGTAATTTGATTCCAGCCGGACGACACCGGCACCGGGGAAATCCTTCTCGAAGCGCAGGATATTGTCCACCTCCGCACCGCGCCAGCCATAGATCGACTGGTCATCATCACCGACGCAGCAGATATTCCTGTGGCCCTGCGCCAGCAGACGCAACCACAGATATTGCGCGACATTGGTGTCCTGGTATTCATCTACCAGCATGTATTTGAAACGCTTCTGGTATTCGGCCAGCACGTCCGGGTGTTCCTGGAACAGCCGCAGGGTTTCCAGCAGCAGGTCGCCGAAATCCACCGCGTTGAGGACTTTCAGGCGGGCCTGGTATTCGGCATACAGCTGTCCGCCGAGTCCGTTGCCGTAGGCAGCACCTTCTCCGGCGGGTACCTTGGACGGGATCAGTCCGCGGTTCTTCCAGCCGTCAATATGGGCGGCGAGCTGACGTGCCGGCCAGCGCTTTTCGTCCAGTTCATGCAGCCGGATCAGTTGTTTCAGCAGGCGCACCTGGTCATCGGTGTCGAGGATGGAGAAGTCGGATTTCAGGCCGACCAGTTCGGCATGGCGGCGCAGGATTTTCACACCGATGGAATGGAACGTGCCGAGCCAGGTCATGCCTTCGACCATGCCGCCGATCAGCCCGCCAATGCGCTTCTTCATTTCGCGTGCGGCCTTGTTGGTGAAGGTCACGGCGAGAATTTCACCGGGCCAGGCCTTGCGCATATTGAGCAGATGGGCAAGCCGCGTTGTCAGTACCCTGGTCTTGCCGGTGCCGGCACCGGCCAGCACCAGCAACGGGCCGTCAAGCGTCTCCACCGCAGCGCGCTGTTCAGGGTTCAACGCCTGCAAATAGGGCGGCGCAGCCTGTGCCGTGGCGCGGGCTGTGATCGAGTTGTTGGCGGAGTTCGGTGTCATGGGCGTTATATAGCACCTGGTGATGCGTGATTCGATGGTGCGGAGGTAACTTTTCTGATTTGATCAGACCTGCACGGTGATCGCAGAACAGCTTGTGCAATACCTTACGGGTGGCAAGTCAATGACGGCACAAAAACGACAGGAGACAAAGCGGGAAACCGACTTCGCCGACATCAGCCTGCGAGCGTTGCGGATGTTTTGTGCAATTGAGGAAACCGGCTCGATGACCGCAGCGGCCTCCAGTGTCGGTGCCAGCCGATCAGCCGTTTCGCAACAAATTACCAACCTGGAGACGACACTGGGAGCTAAACTGCTTGACCGGGCGTCGCGACCGCTGGCGTTGACGCCGACCGGGGTAACCCTGCTCGGTTATGCGAGGCGCATTCTGTCCGCCATGGCAGAGGCCCAGGCCGAGCTGCTGGACGGCACGTCGACAGCCTTGACCAAATTGCGGATCGGCGTGATAGATGACCTTGATGCCAGCATCACGCCCGACCTGATGGAGCATCTGCATGATCATTTCCCGCATGTTGAACTGTCGGTAAGCTCCGGGAGATCGGACGATCTGACCAGCCAGCTGGAACACCGGCTGGCCGATATCATCGTGTCCGGCCAGTTGCCGGAAGACAGTTCGCGTTATGCAGATTTTCCGATATTGCGCGAGCCGTTCATGATTGTTGCGCCCGCAGGGGTGATTGACGGGTCGCAAGATGTAGCGCGGCAGATCGAACAACTTCCCCTTATTGCCTATAATGCCAACATGCCGATTGGCCGGACCATTGCCCTGCATTTACGGCGGTTGAAGCTCAGCTTCCGGTCACCTGCATCTTTTGATGCCTCGCGCTCGGTGTTTGCCATGGCGCGCAAATGTGGCGGGTGGGCGATCACAACGCCCCTGTGCCTGCTTGACAGCCGGATGGACCGGCATGGGATGGAGTGTTTCAGACTGCCGTTCGCCGGTTCCGGCAGAACCATAAGCCTGGTGGTGCGCCGCGATGAATTTGGTGCTCTCCCCGCTGATCTGGCAGGCGTCACACGCAGACTTGTCGGTGACATGTTGCGCAGGGAAATGAACGATCTGCCACGCTGGGTGGCTGAATCGTGGGTCATACTGGGCGATGATGGTCAGCCGATCTGAACGTACCGGTTAGATTTTCAGGATCAGGGTCATGGCGGCTTGAAAGCTGCCGGCCGGCATGGTTCGTGAGGTGAGTATTCATCCCTTGCAGGAACTGGGTTGCCATGAAATCACATGCACGCGTAGTCATTATTGGCGGTGGCATCGCCGGTTGCTCGACACTGTATCACCTGACACAGGAGGGCTGGAACGATGTGGTGCTGCTGGAGCGCGACGAACTGACATCGGGTACCACCTGGCATTCTGCAGCTCAGGTCACCAATTTCGGCGCGGTGCAGACCATGGTTGGCCTTAAAACCCATTCCATCAAACTGTACAAGGAGTTGGCCGAAGATGCCGACTATCCGATCAACTATCATCATGGCACCGGCGGGCTCAGGCTGGCGTCAACCCAGGATCATCTCGACGGCTATCGGCATTTCCAGTCCGTGGCCCGGGGCATGGATGTTGATTTCGAGATCGTCGATGCGGAAGAATGCCAGAAACGCCATCCGCTGATCACCACGGACAACCTGCTGGGCGCCCTGTGGGACCCGATGGATGGGGATATCGATCCGGCGCAACTGTGCCAGGCACTGGCGCGCCGCGCCCGTCTGGCGGGTGCCGAGGTGTATCGACATACGCCGGTAACCGGCCTGACGCAGGCGGCGAGTGGTGAGTGGACTGTGCACACGGCAAACGGCGACATTACATGCGAGCATGTGGTCAATGCCGGTGGCTATCGGTGCAACGAAGTGGGCGCGATGATGGGGGTCGTGCATCCGGTCGCTTCCATGGAGCACCAGTATTTTCTGACCGAACCGATAGCGGCCATTGAGGCTCTGGATTTCCGCGTGCCGCTTATCCGGTGTCCCACTGATGATTTTTATTCCCGCCAGGAGAAAAACGGCCTGCTGGTCGGCTTTTACGAACAGGATTGCCGGACCTGGGGCTTGGACGGCATCGATCCGGCCTTCACCAACGCCCTGTGTCCCGATGACCCTGACCGGGTGCTGCCGGTACTGGAAAACGTGTTCGAGCGCATGCCGTGTCTGACCGAGACCGGTATTCACACCATCATCAACGGCCCGATCACCTACACGCCGGACGGCTTGCCGCTGGTGGGTCATATTGCGGGCAAGCGCAATGCCTGGTGCATAACCGGCCTGCGGGCCGGGCTTGGCGAAGGTGGCGGGCATGGCTGGTTGCTGGCGCAGCAGATGGTGCACGGCGAGGCCTGTTATGACACATGGTGCCTTGATCCGCGCCGCTTCGCAAAATATGCCGATGTGGAATATACGGCGCTGAAATCCATCGAGGACTACCAGAACGAATTCCGGTTTCACATGCCGCACGAGCACCGCCCGGCGGGCCGTCCGGCGCGTACGACACCGCTGTTTGGCACGCTGGCAGACGCGGGCTCCGAATTCGGTGCGGTGAACGGCTGGGAGCGTGCGATGTATTACAAGCCATCGCCGGACTTTGAGGAGGACTATTCCTTCCGGTTCAACAACACCTTCGACGTGGTCGCGAAAGAAGTTGCCGCGGTTCGTGACCGGGTCGGCATCATGGAAGTGTCCGGCTTCAATCGCTACGAGATTACGGGCGAGGGTGTGCATGACTGGCTGGACAGTGTCATGTGTTCGCGCGTGCCGCGCAAACCCGGAAAAGTG
Organism: uncultured Anderseniella sp.; assembly: GCA_964424975.1. Classification (GTDB taxonomy): domain Bacteria; phylum Pseudomonadota; class Alphaproteobacteria; order Rhizobiales; family Aestuariivirgaceae; genus Anderseniella. The sequence goes on along the minus strand of CAYRLR010000052.1, from coordinate 6,037 downwards.
GGGCTGACCTACTTCCTGAACGATGATGGCAACGTCAAAGGTGAAGCGACGCTGGCCAACCTTGATGACGGGCGGGTCTGGTACGGGTCGGCAGCTGCAGCCGAACTGCACGATATGGACTGGCTGGCGGGGCATCTGCCTGACGATGGCAGCATCACTGTTAACAGCCTGGTGGATACGCATTCAATACTGGTCGTGGCCGGTCCTAAGTCGCGCGACCTGTTGCAGGCGGCATTTCCGGACACCGACTGGTCAAAGGATGCCTTTGGCTGGTTGAGCGTGCGGGAGATAAATTGTCTCGGTCATCAGGTCGTTGCCATGTCGGTGAGCTTTTCCGGTGAACTGGCGTGGGAGCTGCATGTGCCATTTGAAGGCCTGGTTGAGGTATATACGGCCCTGATCGCGGCGGGTAAGGCATTCGGACTGGCGCATTTCGGATTGCACGCGACCGAGTCGATGCGCATCGAAAAAGGCTACCGGCACTGGAAGGCCGACCTGATCACGGAGTTCAATCCGGTGGAATGCAGCCTCGATCGATTTGTGCGAATGGACAAGCAGTTTGTCGGCAAACCAGCCTTGCAGGCGATGATAGAGGCTGGCCCGCGCCGCATGTTTGTCTGCCTGGAACTGCACAGTGATGCAGCGCCTGCCCATCCCGGTGACAGTATCATCGCTGATGGCCGGGTTGTTGGTACGGTGACGTCGGCAGCCTCGGGGTACCGGGTGCAGAAGAACCTGGCAATGGGGTTTGTTGATCCTTCGTGCGCGCACATTGGCTGCGATCTGCAGGTCGAGGTAATTGGCGAACCGGTTGCGGCTAAGGTATGCGAGATGGGCCAGTACGATCCGGAAAACCAGCGCGTCAGGGCATGACGGATGCCTGCTGCGGAGCCTGAGACGGCATGGCAGCGGGCAGTCCGCCAAAGCGGCGATTGCGGTTTCTGAAAGCGGCAACCGCTTCGGCCAGTTCGTCGCCGGTGAAGTCGGGCCACAGGGTCTGTGTGAACCACAGTTCGGCATAGGCGCTTTCCCACAACAGGAAATCCGAAAGGCGTTGTTCGCCGCTGGTGCGAATGAGCAGGTCAATGTCGCGATAACCAGATCCGGTTGCCAGGGCATTCGAGAGTGCATCAGCGGTAAGCGGGCCGCTCCAGACCGCTGTGGCGGCGGCTTCCAGCAGGGCGTGGCGGCCGGAAAAATCAATTGCCAGGCGTGCATTGAGCAGGCTGCCGCCAGCCGTTATTGCTTCGATTGCCTCGATGGCAGCAACAGTCGAGCCGGGCAGGCGATCGCGGCGTCCGATGACGGTGAGCCTGACGCCCGCATCTGCGAACGGTTGCGCCTGCATTGTCATATAGTGCTCGATGAGTTGCATCATGCCGTCGATTTCCGGTTGTGGCCGCTTCCAGTTGTCTGACGAGAATGCGAACATGGTCAGCGTATCGACATCGAGACCGGGTGCCGCCATCATCACGCGGCGGACCGCATCTACACCGGCGCGGTGACCATCGGTGCGCGTGAGACCTCGTTGTTGGCCCCATCGGCCATTGCCATCCATGATGATGCCAACATGCAGGGCAGATGATGGTGTTTTGTTTTGCAGATTACTTTGCATTGTAAAGTTCCTTGTTAAATTTTTTTTTGCTACAGGTGATTGTCGATCAGGCAGGCTTCAACCCGCCTGGTTGCGGCGTGGTGGCAGCAGTTTCCTCCCCGGCATCGGTGTTGGCGTTGCGCACCACCTGTTCGAGGACGTTGAGATAGTCGAGAAACCGGTTGCGGCCAGCGGGTGTCAGCTCGCATGTAGTGTGTGGGCGGTTGCCTTCATAGCCTTTGTGAACAGACACGAGACCTGCTTCTGCAAGCACCTGTACATGGCGTGACAGGTTGCCGTCAGTCAGGCCGCACAGTTTCTTCAGTTCATTGAAGGCGAGCCCCTTTGGATGCGAAATCAGGGACGTCATGACACTCAACCGTGCTTTTTCGTGGATGATCCGGTCCAGGCCATCATAGGCATAAGGGGCATCATTTTTCGTCGGCATGAAACTCTCCATAGGCAAAATGCAGCACGCCGGCCAGCGCCAGTTGTCCGACCATGAAGGGCAGGCCCATCAACCATGGTGACAGATGGGTCGCAGAACTGGCCAGCATCAGCACTGTGCAGCCCGAGACGAAATACCAGGCGCCGATCCAGCGAACGGGGCGTGGCAAACTGCGCGCACCGGCAAAGATTCCGAGTGCCAGAAAAACCTGCCAGAGGCCGGGCAGTGTCCACAACGCGTCAGGGGCAAATTTCCAGATGACCATGGTGATGGCCAGGCCTGCAAAGCCGGCGGGCAGGAATTGCTCAAAGGCGTTCAGCACAATGGCGTCAGCCAGTCCGCCATGATGGCGATGCGAGCGTGCGTAGACTTCCGCCGAGATCAGGCTGGCCGCAAGTGCTGCCGTGACAAGCCAGGTCAGCACATAGGTCGTATGATCTGCTGCCAGCAGGCTTGGCCACACCGACTGGCAGATGGCAGCCAGCGCTGCAAGACCGCCACTCAGCGCCATGACGGCAGGGCCGAACCCGCGAAACATGGTTCCGGCCGCAAGCTGGCTGCGCATGTCCGAAATGTCCGCCAGCGCGCGGTCAATGTCTTTCATCATGGTATCCAATTCACTTTGTGATGCAAAGCATATGCAAATGCAAAGTGTATGACAAGCACTAATCGCGCGTGGCGCCGGTTTACAGCATGAAGCGGACCAGGTGGGCTGACACTTCGTCTGCTGCCTCGACCAGGATGGAGTGCTTGTAGTGGGGCAGGATGACCAGTTCGGAATGGGGCAAGGCCGCGTCAATCAGCTTGTTGAGACGCGGATTGCAGCCGCCATCGTTTTCGCCGGTCAGGACCAGCGCGGGTGCCGTGACCTCATGCAGCCAGGGGGCCATTTCGGTGCCCGCATAGATCCGGAATACCTGCATGAAGACATCCGGATCGGTGTCGACAACCTGCTTGAGGCGGCGCTCGACGAGGTCTGGATGGTTGGCGATGAAGTCATCGGTGAACCAGCGCGCAGTCAGGGTTTCGAGGACCCGGGCGATGCCCTTTTGCTCCATTGCCGCGACCACGCCCCAGACCTTTGCGCTGTCGTCTTCGGTGCGGAATGCTGCCGTGGACAGCATCCCGAGCGACAGTACCCGGCCCGGATAGTGGCGCGCATAGGCAGGCCCGATCTGCCCGCCAAGCGAGTGACCAGCGAAATGCGCCGTCTCGAAACCGGTTCGCTCGCGCACGCGCTCAAGGTCTGCCACAAGCTCATCCAGCCCGAATTCGCCACGCGGCAGGGGAGACGTGCCGTGACCGCGCAAATCATAACTGATGACAGTGAAATGCTCGCGCAAGGCGGGCACCATGAAACGCCAGGCATCTCGCGCCGCGCCAATGCCATGGATCAGAAACAAGGGCGGTCCGGCACCTTCTGTGGTGTAGTCGCAATCAATCGGCGTGGTCATTTGAACTATCCCGGGTACTTGTCGACGCCCAGTTGTCCGCCAAAGCCCCAGTCTTCCTTGTCGACATCAGACACGACAACCCACACCGCCTCCGGATTTGCGCCGGTTGTCCTCACCATGGCATCGGTGAGAGCCTGAACCAGTTCCCGCTTTTGTTCGCGTGAACGGCCTTTGAACATTTCTACGCGGATTATCGGCATGTGAGGTTTCCTATTCTGCGGTTCGCGTGGCGCGATCGGTAAAGTGCGGCATGACATCTTCGGCAAACTGCTGGATGCAGTCCAGTGTTTCTGATTGCGATGCACCGAAATTTACATTGAGGATTACCCTGTCGACGCCGGCTTCGGCATAGGGCGCCAGCTTGTCGATCAGTTCCTGTGGTGTGCAGATCAGCAGGCTTTCGGCAAGTTCATCAATGGTCTGTTTGCGCGGCAAGGGCCTGATCATGCCGTTGTCCACGATGCCTGGGCCGGTGAACACATTGTCGAAGCGGCTGTAATAGTCGTTGGCCTGTTGTATTTTTGCCTGGCGATCGGCAGGCGACTTGCAGATGAAACCGACACGCGACAGCGACAGCGTCAGGTGTTTCCCAGCATCGCCCATCTCCGCCTTGGCGGTTTTGTGGGCGGCAACCTGGTCGAGCATCATCTGGTGATTGCCGGAAAGCGGTGTTGTCTGGATGTGAAAGCCGCGTTTGGTGCAGGCATGAATACCGGGTGGCACCATGACAGCCATCATGATTTGCGGCGGGTGTGCCGGCCTCGGCATGATGGTGAGCGGATCAAACTTGTAATACTTGCCGTCCCAGGAGACTTCTTCCCTGCTCAGCAAGGCCTGCAGTACGTCGAGCGACTCGTCGAACTTCTCACGGGAGGTGTCGAGAGGTACACCCAGTCTTTCCATCTCGAAACCAAATGCACCCCGGCCCACCCCGAGCATCAGGCGGCCATTGGTGAAAATATCGGCACAGATGATCTCACCGGCATAGATGCGCATGTCGTGCAGGGGCAGGACGACGACCGAGGTCAAAATGCTGATGCGCCTGGTATGGTCGGCAATCTTGACCGCAAACTGCAGGGGCGCAGGCAACATCAGGATATTGATCAGGTGATGCTCGGTGAGTGAAACGGCATCAAAGCCGAGCCTGTCAGCCAGGACGGCCTGTTCAAGCATGTCCGCGTAAATCCGCTCACCGCCATAGGCTTTGTCCGGGTAATAGGATGAAAGCTGAATCGAGAAATCCAGGGAACTTGCTCCGGTTGGGTTTTGATCATCGTGCTGCAAGTTTGTCGTTTCGCAAAACAAAAACTGCAACCGCATTCACCCGTCGATCCGGACAAATGCCTTTATCGAACCTGGAGATAGTAGGGATGTTCAGTGCCGGTGTTCGGCGGCTGTGATGGTTGCGCAGGCGACAGGCCGGAGTTTTGGGAATCGATGATCGCTGAGTCGGGAATTTCAGGCAGTACGTTTTGCTCGATCAGGTCTTTCAGGCGCTGCTGCTCCATCGTGGTTGCGCCTTGTGGTGCGCGTTCAGTGGCATCGACGGGCTTGTCTTCTTCCTGCAGGCCGGATTTTTCTTCGGTGCTGCGAGCCGTGGCTTCGCTCGCCTCAAGAAGCTTGCGTTCACGCTCGGCTTCCTTGGCGGCCTGCTCTTCTCGAAACAGGCGTTCTTCCTCGATGAGGTCTTGTTCCTGGCGCTGCAACTCTTCAAGGCGATCCATTCCACGTTGCAGGACACTGACGACAATCCACGATTTCAGCGCGGACGTGTCGTAGCTGTGTTCGAGCGAGTGGGGATGACCTGCAATACGCATAGAGACGCTGGGGAACTGGTTGTCGGTTGTGTGTTGTTTGAGCGCAATATCCGCGCGCGCCTTGTGCGAACTGAAATCTGCCGACAAGCGCATGGTGCCGTCGGCGAATTCCGTACTGATCGGGATGCTTGCAGTCCTCAGGCTGCCATTCTGCAAGGTCACGTCAGCTGCCGTGGCGTTCACAGTCATGCCGCCTTGCGGAAGCGCTGAACTAATGGTTGCGTCGATCTGTTTGACATCATCAATTTCCGCAAGTCGCCGCATCATGCCGGGCAGGTTGAACTTCGGTAATGTCAGGGATGTCGGTGTCATGCGGCCCTTTCCGGCCAGTTGGCTTACCAGGCCGCCGGGTGAGCGTCCTTCGCCCTCAAACTCCAGATGCAAGCCAACATCTCCGTCAATTGCAGCGCGCCCATCCTCTGTCTGCAACAGGTCGGCCAGCGCCAGTGTGGCGTCCAGCTTGCCGGAAAGATTGAGATGTGGGCCGTTGTTTCGTGCTGCCAGCGACACTGAAAAAGGACTGTCAGGCTTGACGTTTCCCGTCACGGCGAAGTCCATCGTTTCCTGGTTGGCGCGCGTAATGCTGGCCTCTGCGTTGGTCAGTACGAGGCCCGGCAGGATGGCAACACGTTGCGCTGATATGGAAAGCGACTGATTGACCCAGCCAAGCCGGGATGTGTCAAAGGTGGTTGCGACGCCGACCGGTTAGCCACCGACGGGCATG
>CAYRLR010000051.1:0-10094 GCA_964424975.1 uncultured Anderseniella sp. | reverse complement strand
AAAAACCACATCTCGCTGCATCTAAAATCGACGCCACTTGGGAAATAGGGGATCAATGTTGAAATCTATGAGAATTGCCATGGCAGCAACAGTTGCCGCCGCTGCGGTACTGACAGCCGCCAGCGGAGCGTTTGCAGGCACGCTTGAAGACATCATCGAACGCGGCAAGATCGTCATCGGCTCCAAGGCTGATTACGCACCTTGGGGCATGCGCGATGCCCAGGGCAATATCGTTGGCATGGAAGTGGACATGGCCATGGATTTTGCAAAACGCATCGGTGACAAGGCCGGCAAGACCATCGAGGTTGAAGTGGTACCCGTTGTCGCCTCCAACCGCATGCAGTTCCTGGAGCAGGGCAAGATCGACTTGATGATCGCAACCATGTCCGACAAGCTGGAACGGCGCGAAGTGGTCGGCATCGTGCAGCCGAACTATTACTCGTCAGGTGTTGCGATCTTTGCTCACAAGGATTCCGGGATCAAGGACTGGCCGGATATTGAAGGCAAGAACATCTGCGGCACCCAGGGCGCATGGTACAACAAGGAATGGGGCGAGAAGAACAAGGCCAACATGATTGTGTTCAAGGGCGTGCCTGAAATTGAAGCCGCCCTGCTCGATGGCCGCTGTGTCGGCTGGCTGTATGACGATTCAGCGTTCATTCCCCGCAAGGTGAACGAGCCTGAAAAGTGGGCGGATTATTCGATCTCCACACCGGTTGTTGCTGACGCTCCATGGGGCGCAGCGGTTCGCAAGGAAGATGTGAACGAGCCTATCGGCAAGGCACTGTCTGCCGCGATCATTGACTGGCACAAGGCAGGCAAGGTTGTTGAGTGGGAAAAGAAGTGGGGCATTCCGCAGACCAAGTGGGTCGTCGACATGATGGAAAAATGCAACGCCGGCGACAAGGCCTGTGATGACGTCCTCGACGAAGGTGAAGTAAAGTAATTTCACTACAATTACGGAAGGCCCGGCGAATCGCCGGGCCTTCTGCATTTTTCAAAACTGCAAACCTGACCGGGAGGGGCTTGTGGAAATAGTTGCAGACTGGTTCTTGTGGCTCAAGGAAGCCCACGGCATCAAGCTCACCATATTTTATGACGAACTGGACCGTACGCGCTTTCTGAGCGGGGTGTGGACCACGATACATTTGTCATTCGTGTGTGTGCTCGCCAGCATTGTCATCGGCATGGCGGGGGCTTGGCTGCAAATGTCGCCGATTGCCTGGGTGCGCCGCCTGATGAACGGCTACATCGCATTTTTCCGTAATACCCCGCCACTGGTACAGCTTTACTTTTTCTACTTTGCTGTCGATTCAGCGTTGTCAGGCCTGCTTGGCATTCGTGGCGGCATACTGGGCAGTTATGGCTGGGCAGTCATTGCCCTGTCGTTTTTCGCCGGTGCATTCAACACCGAGATTTTCCGTGCCGGCATTGAGTCTGTGCCGAAGTCCACCATCGAGGGCGCTCAGGCGCTTGGATATTCACGCTTCCAGATCTACCGCTACATCACCTTCCCGCTGGCCTATCGCGTATGTCTTCCCTCGCTTAACAACAATCTTATCAATCTGGTCAAGACCACCACGGTTGCCTATGCAATCGCGGTGCCGGAAACGCTGTATATCGCAAACCAGATCTGGTCCGATGAATACAACGTGCCGGAAATGATGAACGTTGTCTGGATTGTCTATCTGGTGCTTGTCGGCATTCTTGTCTGGCTGATGCACCGCTGGGAAAAGGCCATTCGCGTGCCGGGGTTCGGCCGATGAAACACCTGCCGGAGACCAACACCACCGACCTGCCGGTCATGCTGCCGTTTCGCCCGGGTTCTGCCGCCTGGGATGCACGCGACTGGGCAGGCATCGCCACCAGCAAGCGCTTTGGTTTCGCACTGGCGCTTGTACTGATATCCTGGATATTTATCGACAGTGCCTACGCACAGATGGTTGGCGGCAAGACCCAGACCGTCTGGGAGACCCTGATCAAGTGGACGCCGTTGATGATGTTCGGTCCAGAGGGCCAGTTCGGCGGCTTTGTCCTCAATATCGTGGTCAGCTTCATTGCCATGGCGCTGGGCACGTTCATGGGCCTCTGGCTGGGCCTTGGACAGGTCTCCACCAATGCCTTGATCAGGCGTTCATCCTGGGTGGTCACCCAGCTGTTCCGCAACTCGCCATGGCTGGTCCTGCTGTTTTACTTCATGCTGCTTCTGCCGTTCTACGTCAATATCGGCGGCACGCGCATCGAAGTTTCCGGCTGGGCCAAGGCGACATTTGCCCTGTCGCTGCCGATCATGGCCAATGTCTCTGAAATTGTCCGCGGCGCCATAGGCTCCATACCGACTGGCCAATGGGAATCCGCAGAAAGCCTTGCCTTCAGCCGCACCCAGACCATGTGGCGCATCATCCTTCCACAGTGCATCAAGCGCATGGTGCCGCCATGGATGAACTGGTATTGCATTCTGACCATGTCAACACCACTGATCTCCATTCTCGGGGTGGCCGACGGCATGACCCTGACGCAGGATGCGCTGGCTGCAGAAGGTCGCAGTGAATACCTCATCCCGATGTATCTGTGGCTGATGTCGTGGTTCTTCATCTACAGCTATCCAATCGCTTTATGGACCCGCAAACTTGAAAATCGCTTTGCGGTCAACCAATAGGAATTCGACCATGACCAGCACCTGGACCCCAGACGAACCAATTGTATCCATCAAGGATGTCCACAAGTCATTCGGCGATCTCGAAGTGCTGAAAGGCGTCACGTTTGATGTGATGAAAGGCGAAGTGGTCTGTATCATCGGACCATCTGGCTCGGGCAAATCCACCTTGATCCGCTGCATCAATGCCCTGAACGACATTCAGTCAGGCTCCATCAAGGTTGAGGGTCAGGAAGTCAACACACCTCACCTCGACAAGCTGGCGCTGCGCAAGAAGGTTGGCATGGTGTTCCAGCAGTACAACCTTTTCCCGCACAAGACCGCGATTGAGAACGTCATGATGGCCCCGTTGCTGGTGTTGAAGCAGTCCCGGGAAGAAGTTGAAGTCCACGCCCGCAGTCTCATCAAGAAGGTGCGGCTGGAAGGCAAGGAGGACGCCTATCCCGGAGAATTGTCAGGCGGTCAGCAGCAGCGCGTCGCCATTGCCCGCTCACTGGCCATGAACCCGGACATCATGCTGTTCGATGAAGTGACCGCGGCTCTCGATCCTGAAACGGTGAAGGAGGTTCTCGTCACCATCAAGGACTTGGCAGCCGAGGGCATGACCTGCATGCTGGTGACCCACGAAATGGGGTTTGCCAACGAAATTGCCGACCACATCTACTTCACCGACCGCGGTGTCATTGTTGAGCATGGCCCGCCAGCCACTTTCTTCAAACGGGCAAAGGATCCCCGCACCAGGGAGTTCCTCAGCCAGATCCTGTAGCTTATACCAAAACAGGCAAGTGTCGATCTGCCCTGATTTATGCTGAAAGCGTACGCCCGATGGCGAGGAATTTGTCCCGTCGCTGTTGGCGCACTTCAGTCTCGGACATGTGCTTGAACGGCATCAGCGCTGTTGAAATCGCTTGCTTGACCGATTGCATGGCTTCATCGCGCGCGCGGTGCGCGCCGCCGACAGGTTCCGGCACGATTGTATCAATCACCCCAAGTCCCTTCAGGTGGGCTGCCGTAATGCGCATGGCGGTGGCTGCTTCATTGGCGCGTGCTGAATCATGCCACAGGATGGAGGCAGCGCCCTCGGGCGAGATCACCGAATAGATCGAGTGCTCCAGCATCAGGACCGAGTTTGCCGTTGCAATGGCAACCGCTCCGCCCGATCCACCTTCACCGATGATGGTCGAAACAATCGGGGTACCAAGTCCGAGACAGCAATCGGTTGAGCGCGCGATCGCTTCGGCCTGGCCGCGCTCTTCGGCGCCAATGCCGGGATAGGCGCCCGCGGTATCCACGAAGGTCAGCACCGGCAGGTTGAAGCGCTGTGCCAGTTCCATCAGCCGGACGGCCTTGCGATAGCCTTCCGGCCGCGCCATGCCGAAATTATGCTTCAGGCGGGACTTGGTGTCTGCACCCTTTTCCTGCCCGATGACAACCACCGGCTCGCCCTCAAACCGCCCCATGCCGCCAAGAACGGCGTCGTCTTCAGCAAATTTCCGGTCGCCGGCAAGCGGCGTGAATTCCGTGATCAGGGTATCCAGATAGTCCTGGGTATGCGGCCGGTCCGGGTGCCGGGCAACCTGGGTTTTCTGCCACGGCTCAAGGTTCGAATAAAGGTCGGCAAGTGACTTCGAAAGCTTCACTTCCAGCTGTTTCACTTCATCCGCAATCGACACCGAGCCGCCATCCTCATTGATGGATTTCAACTCGGCGATCTTGCCTGTCAGCTCGGCAATGCGCGTTTCAAAGTCAAGAAATGTCTGCATGTTTCATGTGACCGTAACTGTGCAAAGCACAGTTTCTGCCCTCGTCTGGGCCCTGTTGAATCTGCCGAGCAAACTGGCGTTACGCCGATGCGATGTCAACTGGCTATTTATCTTGCGCATAGCCCGAATCAACGATTGAGCGGGTGATGACTTTCCACCGCTTCACGCAATTTTTCCGGCATTACGTGCGTATATATCTGTGTTGTCGAAATATCTGCGTGACCCAGCATCTGTTGAACCGACCGCAGATCTGCGCCGCCCTGCAGCAAATGGCTGGCAAACGCATGCCGCACGACGTGGGGGGACACCTTGTTCACATCAAGCCCGGCAAGGCCCGCCAGTTGTTTCAGCAGCAGCGCAAAATGCTGACGTGTCAGGTGCTTCTGCTTGCCGGGCGATGCGAACAGGAACTGTGCCGGCGGAAGATATACCGTATCTGAAGCCTGTTTCACTGCATCCAGGTATGCATCGATTGCGGCGCGCGCAGGCGGTGACAGCGGCACCATCCGTTCCCGCCCGCCCTTGCCGCGCACGGTAACGAACCGATCATCGCCCGACACCATGCCGATAGTCAGGCTGACCAGTTCGGACACCCGCAACCCGGTCGCATACAAAACCTCCATCAGACACAGCATTCTCAACGTCTTCAGACGCTTCTTGCCGGATGCGCGCGCGGCCTGTTCACGCGCTGCAAGCAACAGCTTTTCCGTCTGCCCGACACTCATGGTCGTGGGAAGATTACGGGTTGTGCGAGGTCCGGCAATACCGCCTGCAGGATCATCGCTCACAACGCCTTCTGCATATGCAAACTTGTGTAATTGCCGAACCGCGGACAATCTGCGGGCAATCGTGGAACTTGCCAGCCCTTCTGCCTGTAATTCGCTCAGCCAGTCGCGAACCTCGTCGGTCCCGGCAGCGCCGGCAGCACAGCCACGCTTTTCCAGATAGCTGCAATAGTGTTCAAGATCGCGGGCATATGCTGATAGAGTATTGCGCGATGCACCGCGCTCGGCACTCATCATTTCCAGAAACAGTGCCACTATCCTGTCATTGCCGACAGGTGCAGAGGCTTGTCGAGCATCATGTCTGTCAGTTATCGAAAACACCATTGGAAAGCTGCTTCACCACTTCTGTCTGTTCGGGCGGAAAATTCGCCAGACCCCAGACTATGCCATACCCGGCACCAGCCAAGCACAGTACGATTAACAGAAAGCGAAGACTGTCAGGCATAACGGTCAATATGCTCCTCGGGCGGACAGGTGTGATTTTCTCTTGGCGACCCGCAATGTGCAACAATCCAGCCTAAATCGCAAAGTGTTTGCGCTCCGGCTGCCTGCATCCCGGACGGGTCCGGCGCTTCGGTCCGCCCGCAACCATTGATCCAAGTGGATGCGACCCAATATACGCTCACAAGAGGCAAATGATCACGCGCGGCACAAATATCCCCCAACGGTTATGGAATCGGGCCTGTTTTTATCATTGCCGGTGGTTTCAACTGACTACAGGATGATCTAGAAGTGAAAAATCAGAACGCCAAGCAAGCTCACGACCTGAATTGAGTTCAAACACCTGTGACCGAAACCAGCACATCAGATGATAACATCGCCACCATCGTGTCGCGGCTCGACGGCCGCAGCATCGTGCTGATCGGACTGATGGGCGCAGGCAAAACCACCATCGGCAGACGCCTGGCCAAGAAGCTGGATATGCCTTTTGCCGATGCCGACACTGAAATCGAGAAAGCTGCCGGCAAGACCGTCCCGGAAATTTTTGAAGAACATGGTGAGCAATATTTTCGCGACGGCGAACGCCGGGTCATTGATCGCTTGTTGCAGGAAACCCCTCGCGTGCTGGCAACCGGTGGTGGCGCCTATATGAGCGAAGCGACCCGCGCGGCCATTGCCGACAAGGCAGTCTCGGTATGGCTGAAGGCAGATTTTGAACTGTTGATGAAACGGGTTCGCAAACGCTCAAACAGGCCATTGCTGCAAACCGATGATCCCGAAGCGGTTATGCACAAGCTGATCAACGAACGCTATCCGGTCTATGCCGGATCAGACATCGTGGTTGAAAGCAAAGACGTGCCTCACGATCACATCGTAGCTGCCTGCATTGAGACCTTGGCCAGTCACCTGCGTCAGAAAGAGACGGCCAGCGCATGAGCCTGAACAAGTCAGCACCCGCCGACACAACCCGCGCCGAGGTCAGTGTCGACCTGGGAACGCGCAGTTATGACATTACAATTTCCGACGGGCTGCTCGCCCACGCCGGACGCACCATCGCGCCTTTGCTGGCACGTCCGGTCACTGCAATCGTGACCGATGAGAATGTTGCACGTCACCATCTGGAAACCCTGACCGACAGCCTCGCTGAAGCCGGGATCAAGCACACCTCGATCATTTTGCCGCCCGGCGAGTCCACCAAGAGCTACGCCAATCTTGCACGCGTGTGCGATGACATCATCGCTGCCGGAATGGAACGCAATGACCACATCATCGCGTTCGGTGGTGGTGTCATTGGCGATCTTGCCGGATTTGCTGCGGCAATTGTCCGCCGCGGCATCGGTTTCATCCAGATACCTACCTCGCTGCTGGCGCAGGTCGACAGCTCCGTTGGCGGCAAGACCGGCATCAACTCACCGCATGGCAAGAACCTTGTCGGTGCCTTCCATCAACCGGTTGCCGTCCTGGCGGATATCAACGTTCTGAATACACTGCCCGAGCGTGAACTGGCGGCCGGTTACGCCGAAGTCGCGAAGTATGGCCTGCTCGGTGATGCGGATTTCTTCAGTTGGCTGGAGAACAATGCGTCCAGAATCTTTGCCGGCGACCCGCAGGCCCGCATCCACGCAATCCGCACATCGTGCCAGGCAAAGGCGGCCATTGTAGCGCGTGACGAACGTGAAGCTGGCGATCGTGCGTTGCTCAACCTGGGCCATACGTTCGGGCATGCGCTGGAAAGCGCTACCGGGTACTCGGACAAGCTTCTGCATGGTGAAGGAGTGGCCATTGGCATGGCGCAGGCCTTCCGGTTTTCCGAACAACTGGGCATTTGCAGGCCGGGCGCGGCCGCGCGCATGCAAGACCACCTGGCATCGGTTGGCTTGCCAACCGATGTATCCGGCATTCGCAAATACCTTCCCGATGCCGGCAAGCTGGTGGAAATCATGCGCCAGGACAAGAAGGCCGAGGCAGGTCGCATTAACTTTGTTCTGGTAAAAGACGTGGGCAATGCCTACATCGACAAAACCATAGAAGAGGACGGCCTGGTCAAGTTTATCGAGGCCGAATTGAAATTGTAATGACGCTTGCACTGGCTATCATGACCGGCGCAGCCCTTGGGCTGATCGTCCTGTCAGCCTTTTTTTCCGGATCCGAGACTGCACTGACAACCTCTTCGCGCCCCCGGCTCCACGAGCTGGAAAAGCGCGGAGACAAGCGTGCACGCACCGTGCTGGACCTGAAAGAACAACCTGAACGCCTGATCGGCGGCATCTTGCTGGGCAATAACCTGGTCAACATTCTGGCCTCGGCACTGGCCACCACGGTGTTCCTGCGGCTGTTTGGCGAAACCGGGGTGGTGTGGGCAACACTGGTCATGACCGCCCTCGTTCTGGTGTTCGGCGAGGTGTTGCCAAAGACCTACGCCATCATCTACCCGGAACGGTTCTCGCTTGCCGTCGCCGCGATCATTTCCCTGTTTGTCAAAATTTTCGGACCCATCGTGATCGGCGTCGAAGTGATCGTGAAGAACGTGCTGTCGCTGGCTGGTGTCGACCTGGCCAATGCCGGCAACATCCTGTCGCCTCAAGAAGAGATCCGCGGCGCCATCAACATGCATCACCAGGAAGGCGCCGTCGTCAAGAATGACCGCGACATGCTGGGCGGGGTTCTGGATCTGTCGGAACTGGAATTGTCGGACCTGATGGTCCACCGCACAATAATGTTCTCCATCGATGCCGACATGGCGAACGACGACATCATCGCTGAACTGCTGAAGTCGGGGTTTTCGCGCGTGCCCGTGTGGCGCAACAATCCCGACAATATCATCGGCGTATTGCATGCCAAGGACGTGCTTGCCGCGCTGCAGGCCAACAAGGGAGATGCATCCAAGCTCGATATCAAGGAGATATGTTCAGACGCCTGGTTCGTGCCGGACACCACAACCGTCAACAATCAGCTCGCGGCGTTCCTGCGGCGCAAGTCGCATTTTGCGCTGGTCGTGGATGAATACGGAGAGGTGATGGGCCTCGTCACGCTGGAAGACATCCTGGAGGAAATCGTCGGCGATATTGCCGATGAGCATGACGTGATCAGCGCGGATATTTCACGCGAAGCGTCCGGTTCGATAGTGGTCAGCGGGTCGTTTCAAATTCGCGATCTGAACCGCGCCAATGACTGGGACCTGCCGGACGATGAAGCCAATACCATCGCCGGCCTGGTCATCCATGAGGCCCAGATGATTCCGGAAAAGGGTCAGGCCTTCACGTTTCACGGTTTCCGGTTTGAAGTCGCTGGAAAAAAACGCAACCAGATCACCCGCCTGCGCATCACTCCGCTGAAAAAAGCCGGCTAGATTGTGTCAGGAAATCAATCAGGCCGGTGGCGCGCTGGCCGAAATCGCAAGCGCATGAACCGGACCGCTCAATTCTTCTGCCAGCACCTCATTGACCATGCGGTGACGCTGGATCAGGGACTTGCCTTCGAACGCTTCAGCCTGAATCTTGACCCGAAAATGTGTTTCACCTTCCGGCCGTGCACCGGAGTGACCGGCATGAAGGTGTGATTCGTCGATCACCTCCAGCGAGTGCGGCACCAGCGCTTTTGACAGCTTCTCGGTGATCGTGTGTCCAACCTGGCCAAGTTGCATGGCTTGTTTTTCCTCTTTCGTACCCGAAATTCGGGGCACGGGTCCATATTGATGACTTGTTCGTGTTTTATGGGCTAACTACATTCCACATGTCCACAACATTGGGTTATACTGTTGCGCTGCACAGGCAGCCAGCACACTTTTTCTTGCACGATAAAAATCAGGCGACAGATGAAACTGAATTCGAAATACTTCGACGGCATCCGCATTAAAAAAGGCGGCAAGGCAGAACCTGAAACATTTACCTGCGAATGGCCGGACTGCGAGGCTGTGGGCAATCACAAGGCGCCCAAGGGCCGCAATGCGGAAGGCGAGTACTTCCGGTTCTGCGTGAACCATGTGAAGGCCTACAACAAGTCCTACAATTATTTTGACGGCATGGCGGACAATGATATCGGCGCCTGGATAAAAGCCTCCCAGACTGGTCATCGCCCCACCTGGAAACTGGGCGACAGCTCCTGGGCTGAAAACAAACGGGCGCGCGCCACAAAGGCCGCTTCGGGAAAAACCAGGCGCAGCGGCAATCGCAATGACGGCGACGTCAACGACCCGCACTCGATTTTTGAAGAGGCTGTCGGCACCAAGCGGGCAGCCACGTCGCGGCGCCGGGTCGGCAATGCCGAACGCAAGGCGCTCGACACGCTTGGGCTTGATCCCGGCGTGGCAGCTGACGAAATCAAGGCGAAGTACAAACTGCTCGTCAAGCGGTTTCACCCCGATGCAAACGGCGGCAGCCGGGAGACCGAAGACAGGCTTCGCGACATTATCACTGCCTACAATTATCTTCGCGATGCCGGTGTGTGCTG
>CAYRLR010000050.1:0-10140 GCA_964424975.1 uncultured Anderseniella sp. | reverse complement strand
CTGCAGAAAATGGTGCGGTGTACCAGCAAGGCGGTCGCCATCCGCATCATAAATACCGGCCTGCTTGGGACCATACACGGCACCTGTGATCACGAGAGCGATAACAGGACGTCCGGCAAAGGTTGAAAAATTCAATTGAACCGGTTCAACCTGTTGGCTGGTGCTCAGCATTCGCTCAACATAGACTCGAGGCTGAACTTTCCTGTATCCCCACTCGCCGGACTTGCGGCCATAAGGATGGTGTTGCAACCAGCGCTGGACCTGCTTATCCAGACTTTTGCGATCTATGTCTTTGCCTTGTACAAAGTAATTAAAGCCTGAACCGTGGTTTGTCTTTACGACCACTGTTCCCTGCAATACCTCGCTGGGAATGTCGGAAGCTCGGTCGCCAGACCAAAGCACCTCCGCCGTCTGTATGCCGGCGCAATGTTCTTGAAAATACTGCTTTGCCCATAGCTTGTCGCTTAACGCGCCAATGAGTGGATTGTCGTCGAAAACCTTGCGCCAGAGAATTTTCTCATTGTAGGTGTCAGGCAGGGCAATTGAAGGCAGGTACTTCAATGCCCGAAAGAATCTCGCCACAAGGAATGGGTGTCTGCAATAGGCCCAAAGGTTAACTAACCAGAAAATCAGGTGGCTGCGATTGCCGTTTGTTTTCCTCACCATGTCTCCTTGCACTCGGCATTGCTATCGTTAAGACGCTTACCTGGTGGTCTCGGACCATGGTCTTGATCTCGCAGCTTTATCTACATGTGCAATACGCCAACGACCAGCCCCGATCAATGAAACCTAAGCGACTCTCATACTCGCATATCGTGTCGGCTGGAGTTTGCAGACCTGACGTTGAGCATTTTGTGGCTGTCTGCGTGTTTCGGGCTATTTGCAGATATCCACGGTGGATTCCAATTAATTCCGGCGCCGGGCCAGTTCAATCTTCGTCCTGGCAAACGAGTGAACACGATAACCGTAGTGGTTGGCTTGAGTGTTATCCGCGGGTAGTTCCGCACGACGGGCATCTCTGCTAACCGGATATGGGAGGACGCAAATTATCATGCTCCAGCGTCAGCCCGCGTCAATTTACGATGAGTTCTTGCGGGGCGTGGCAAACTGGTTCGCACGCGCCGCTTGTTACAATTGCCGTCTCGCCCAGGCTCATGGTCAGGTTCGTGGTGTCGTCAAGCAGTATCATATGCATGAAAAACACCATGCCCTCTTCGATGACATCAGGATTGCCAGTCCATAGCATCGGCCAGTCCATCCATGATGGTGGATAGGTGATTCCGAGGGTGTATCCGCAGGCATTCAGGCAGGCATGTCCATAACCTGCTGCTGTGAGGCTGGCCTTGTGCGCGTCATATATCTCACCGACTGTGGCACCAGGGCGCAGAGCATCCTTGCATCTCTCCAGCGCTTCGCGGCAAGCATGAAACATGGCCTGCTGGCGTGGATCTACGTCGCCAGTGATGATGACACTCATGGCTGCTGCGTGATAGTGTCGGAACGAACCTGCAAATTCATGTTGTACCTGGTCATTGGCACCGATGGTCTCCTTGCCGGTGTGATACCTGACCAGCATTGAGTTGGTTCCTGCACCCATTGGCCACCGGCTGGCCGAAGGATCTCCGTCCATGCTCATCATGACATGCATCATCTCGCCGTACACATCACCGAGAAAAGCGCCGGGAACTGACTTTTGATTGGCAACATTCCAGGCTGCATCGACGATCTTGCCAGCCTTGCGTACGTAGTTGAGCTCAGCAGGGCTCTTTACCAGCCGAACCAATCGAACCAGATCGGAAGCATCACTAAGGTGGCAGAAACCATCCAGTGCGTCATTGACCATCATGGCGCGCTGTCCAGTCAGTCCATAGGCTTCGTATTCCACGCCTATGTGTTTGCCGGCACAACCGTACTCGGCAAGCAGGTCTTTCAGGTCCTGCGCCGGATTGGCACCTTCCCGGTCAACCCAGATGCGCACATCCTCAAGCGTGGACGTAATCCGGGCCTGGAGCCGGTCGGCTGAGCGCGTAAGCAACGCAATCCTGCCGTCGCAAGACATGTACATGGCCTGAAACAACACGAAGCCCTCGGTATCGTATCCGGTCAGGTAGTACATGCTTTCCTGGCGGAAGATCAAAAGGCCGTCGAGACCGGCTTGTTGCATTTTCCGGCAGACATTTTGCTGACGCCGACTGAATTCTTCTCTGTCAAAGTGGATATGCATGGTTGCCTCGTCAAGTTTGCTTCGGGTGATCATCAAGGAGGTGAAGTCGTACTGTTGCGCCCAAGCTGACGTTCTCGCCAGATGACGATCAATCCGCCTGTCACTATCAATAGTGCGCCTGGAAAGAGGTCGCCTATGGGGGCTTCACCAAAGAACAGCCATCCAAAAAAGAAGGCGAACGGAATGCCGAAATAGCTGAATGGTGCAAGATTGCTCTGTTCTGTCATTCTGTAAGAGATCACCAGACACAGGACCGCTGTTCCACCAACGCCGCCCATGGCGACGATCCAGATGAAATCTGACGCGCTTTGAACCGGGGAAAAGCCACCAAGGAGCAAAGCAAGCAGAACCGACCCGATAACCGCGAATCCGGTGGAATAGAGGTTGACCAGCGCACTTGGCACATCATCGTCCACGAGTCGCGCAGTCACGCCGGTAAGGGCATACAGAACGGCCGCGCCAACCGGAAGCAGAGCGTCCCATGTGAAGGTGTCCTTGCCCAGCCCCATCACCATCATGACGCCAATGAAGCCAATCAGAACAGCCCCCCAACGCAGGACGCCAACGCGTTCCTTCAATATCAAGACTGCCAACACCGTAGTGAACAGTGCGCCGGAATAGGTAATGGTTGTTGTGGTCGCAAAAGCAATTCGTGCAAGCGAAAGATAGAACATCAGCTGCGCCAGCGTCACGATTATGCCGCGCAAATAGATGATTGACCGCTGCCGGACGCGCAGTTTTCGTCCGCTCAGATGCCAGTCGCGCGAGGACCAGAGGGCGATGGCGCTTGGTATCAGTCCAAAGATGTTGCGATAGGCTGATAGTTCAGCTGCAGAATATCTGGCAGACAAAAGCTTGATGATCAAACCCATCAGGTCAAACAGGACCAATGCGACAAGGCTGATGGCAATCGCGCGTGCGACAGAAGCGCTTTGGGTTGTCATTGCCTCTTGGTTCCAGCTACTTGCCCTTCCACACCGGATCACGTTTCTCAGCAAACGCTTTTGCGCCTTCCAGCTGGTCTTCCGAGGCATAGAGTTTCGAGATGGTCGCAAGGCCGCGGCGGTTGAGCAGGGCGAGGGCTTCCTTGTCATTCAGGTGATGCACGCGCTCCAGCACTTCCTTGATGGCCGCATAGACCAGCGGCGGGCCGCCGGCGAGTTTCTCCGCCACTTCGCGGGCGCGGGTCATCAGGGCGTCGGGCGCAACGATCTCGTTGATGATGCCCCAGTGCTTTGCTTCAGCCGTGTCAAATGAGCGCCCGGTGAGCAGCATTTCCATGGCGACGTGATAGGGAATGCGCCGCGGCAACTTGATGGTGGCCGCATCGGCAATGACGCCGGAGCGGATTTCCGGCAGCGCGAACGTCGCATGATCGGCTGCAATGATAATGTCGCAGGCAATCATGATCTCGAAACCGCCGCCATAGGCCAGCCCGTTGACGGCACACACTACCGGCTTGCCGAGGTTTGGCAGTTCCTGCAATCCACCAAAACCGCCAAGGCCGTAATTCGCATCAGCAGACTCACCGTCGGCTGCGGCTTTCAGGTCCCAGCCGGGGCAGAAAAAACGCTCGCCGGTCGAGGTGAGAATGGCGCAGCGCAGGTTGTCATCGTCGCGGAAGGCTGAAAACACATCGCCCATGATGCGGCTGGTGGCAGCATCGATGGCGTTGGCCTTTGGCCGGTCAATGGTGACTTCCAGCACCCGGCCGTGGACGGTGGTCCTGATCGGGCCTTCGGTCATGTTGGTAAGCGACATGGTGGTTTTCCTTTAAATCTGGCGTATGCGGATCAGTGCATCTGCTGCCATGGCTCCCTTGCCGGGCGCAAGAACCATCAGCGGGTTTATATCAAGCTCTTCAAGTGTGGTGGCATTATTCAGGGCAAACCGGGCAATTGTCTCGATGGCGTCCAGCACGGCGGCACGGTCGCCGGTTTTGCCCCGGTATCCGTCGATGAGGCGACTGACCTTCAAGGATCCCAGCGCACGGTCCATGTCTGAGCGCGAGGCGGGCAGCAAGAGCGCTGCACTGTCGGCCAGCAGTTCCGTCAGGATACCGCCTGCGCCGATCACCAGCACCAGTCCGAACTGCGGGTCGCGGGTGATGCCGATGATCAGTTCGCATACCGCGCCGGTGACCATCTGCTCAATCAGGACTTCGTCCGTGATGGCGGACATGGCGTCGGCTGCGGCCTGGACCTGCTGTGGTGTCGTCAGGTTCAGTACCACGCCGCCGGCTTCGGTCTTGTGGGCAATGCCAGTTGCCTTCAGCGCCACCGGAAACCCGATTTTGCCGGCGGTGCGGCCTGCCTCGGAAATGCCGCAGGTTGCGGCTTTTGGGATGCGCAGTCCGGCGTCCGCCAGCAGCGCCTTGGAAGCGTGTTCGCTCAGGATTTCCGGCGCGGAAGCGGATGCAGATGGCGCGGGCAGGGAGGACGGCTGGCAATTGGCAACCATGGTTGCCGCGTTCATGGCATCGAGTGCTTCATCCAGTCCGAACAGGGGCGTGATACCGGCGGCCAGCAGGCGTATGGCGGTGGCTTCCGGCAGACACTCGGGCAGGGTGGCGATAACGCAGGCAGCACTGCCGGTCTCGCGCTGTGCGGCTATCCAGGCATCCAGGCCGATATCGTACTGGGCGGTGTCGGCCCGGTCGGCGCGCGGGATGTCATAGATCAGGCAGGCCATGTCGGCATCGACCCGCATCATGGCTGCATAGGTGTTTTTCATCGCCTCGAAATTCGCCCAGATGAAGGTGTGGTAATCGAGCGGATTGGCGATGTCGACAAATTCGTTCAGGGTTGCACGGACGCAAGCGTGCTCGCTGCCAGACAGGTCAGGCAGTGACAGGTGGGGTCGTTTTGCCACCGCATCGGCCATCAGGGAAGCCTCGCCGCCTGAACAACTCAGCGACGTGATGCGGCCGGTTGCGAGCGGACCGGACATGGACAAGAGCTTCAGCGTTTCGATGAAGGCGGGAACCGAATGAACCCGGGCAACGCCGGTGCGGGCAAACAGCGCGTCGTAGAACTGGTCACTGCCTGCCAGTGTGGCAGTGTGGCTGACGGTGGCATGCGCGCCTTTTTCCGATGATCCGGTTTTCAGCGCCACAATGGGCTTGCCGCAGGCATGGGCCCTGCAGGCGATTTCGGAAAACCGGGCCACATCTGCGATACCTTCGGTGTGCAGTCCGATGGCCGTGATGCGGTCATCACCCAGCAGTGCCTCGATCATGTCGTTGACGTTGGTGACGGTCTGGTTGCCGACCGTGATGACCATGGCCAGCGGCAAAGCGCGCGCCTGCATGGTGAAGTTGATGGCCATGTTGCCGGACTGTGACAGGATGGCCACGCCGCTTGTCACCGGTTCGCAGCCATGGAAATCCGGCCACAAGGCGGTGCGTTCCAGCAGGTTCAGCACGCCCCAGCAATTGGGGCCGATGACCGGCATATCGCCGGCCGCGTCGATCAGGGCATCGTTGAGCGGGGTGCCGCCTGCGCCCAGTTCGGAAAATCCCGCAGCATGGCAAATGGCGCCGCCTGCGCCCATCGCCCGCAAGGCGCGAACAGCCTCGACCGCAGCTTCGCGCGAGACACCGATATAGGTTGCGTCGGGGACACCGGGCAGGTCGTCCAGGCTGGCAAAACAGGCGATACCGACCATGGTTTGCCGCTTCGGGTTCACCGGCCAGATGTTACCTGTATAGCCCAGCTTCAACAATTCACGGGCCACGCTTTCTGCCACCCTGCCGCCGACAACGGCGACAGAACGGGGCGACAGCAGGCGATTGAGAGGGTGCGCGGTCATCGGCCTTTCTATCCGCCCAGCGGCCGCAGCAGTTCACGCGAGATGATGTGGCGCTGGATTTCAGAGGTGCCTTCCCAGATGCGCTCGATGCGGGCATCGCGCCAGATGCGCTCCAGCGGCAGTTCGTCCATGACACCCATGCCGCCGTGTATCTGGATGGCTTCATCCGCCACGAAGGCCAGCATTTCCGATGCCTTGAGCTTGGCCATGGCCATGTCGGCGTCGGTGACCGTGCCCTGGTCGTATTTCCAGGCGGCTTCCATGGTGAGCAGGTTGGCCGCCTTCAGGTCCAGCGCCATATCGGCCAGCTTGAACGACACGCCCTGAAACTTGGAGATCTGCTGGCCGAACTGTTGCCGGTCTACCGACCATTGCAATGCGTGCTCGAAGGCGCGTTCTGCACGACCAAGGCAGGTGGCCGCGACCTGCAGGCGGGTCGCACCCAGCCAGTCATTGGCAACCTCGAAGCCCTTGTGGATGTCGCCAAGCCGCTGCGCGTCCGGTATGCGGCAATTGTCGAATTCGAGAATGGAGTTGGTGTAGCCACGGTGCGATACATTGCGATAGCCGTCGCGCACGGTGAAGCCGGCAGTGCCCATGTCGACAATGAACGAGGTGATCAGCTTCTTCTTGCCGCGCGGTGTGTCCTCTTCACCGCTGGCGGCGTAGACAATGACGAAATCAGCGACATCCGCGTGAGAGATAAAGTGTTTGGTGCCGTTGATGATCCAGTCGTCGCCATCACGCACAGCGGTTGCCTTCATGCCGCGCAGGTCCGACCCGGCGCCGGGTTCGGTCATCGCCATGCAGTCGATTTTCTCGCCGCGCACACACGGCAGGGTATAGCGCTGGCGCTGGTCTTCATTGCAGGCCATCAGGATGTTGGACGGCCTGGCCACGCAATTCCAGTGCAGCGCGTAGCTGGCGCGCCCGAGTTCCTTTTCATACAGTACCCATGACTGGGTATCGAGGCCGGCACCGCCGACTTCTTCCGGCATGTTGGCGGCATACAGGCCCGCCTCGATGGCCTTGGCTTTCAGTTCCTCGTACAGGTCACGGCGCAGTTCGCCGGTGCGTTCGACCTCGGCTTCATGCGGGTACAGTTCGTTTTCCACGAACGCGCGCGTGGTATCCACGATCATGCGTTGTTCTTCAGTGAGGTTGAAGTCCATGACACTTACTCCGAGTGATAGGTTTCAGTGTGGCCGTCCACCGATATGGCCTGGCCGGAAATGAATTTGGCGGCGTCGGACGCCAGGTACTGGCACAAATCGGCAATTTCAGACGGGTTTGCGAAGCGTCGCATGGAGGTGCCGGCGGTATATTCGGTGCGGACCTCGTCTTGTGATTTGCCGGTATGGGCCGCTTCTGCGGCGATGACGCGGTTCATGCGATCGCCGTCCACCGAACCGGGGCAGATGGCATTGCAACGGACATTGGACGGACCAGCTTCTGCAGCCAGGGATTTTGTGAAGCCGATCACCGCCCATTTCGCAGCCGCATAGGGCGTGCGAAACGGACACCCGAACAGGCCGGCGGTCGACGACATATTGATGATGGACCCGGCCCCTTGCGCCTTCATGACCGGCACCACCCGGCGGCAGGTGAGCATTTGCGCATCAAGATTGATGGCCAGGCACTGACGCCATGCGGCCAGCGTCATGTCCTCGACCGTGCCGGTCGGACCGGCTATGCCGGCATTGTTGATCAGCACATCACAGCCGCCAAGGTCGTCGAGGGCATCGCGCAGCCAGCCATCGACGGCTGCTTCGTCGGTGACGTCGACTCTCGCCGCCTTTATGCCAGGGCAGGATGACGAGAGCTGATGCAACGCGTCATCGTCCACGTCGCAGACATGAATTTGCGCACCCGCATCTGCAAAGCGCGATGCAATAACCCGGCCAATGCCGGCGCCTGCCGCGGTGATGATAATGCGCTGTGGCGACATCAGACGTTTCCGTTCAGCACTTCACCAACGCCGATATTGTGCTTTTTGAGCACATGCATGATGTCGACCAGCACATCATTGCGCTTGGTTTCCCACTCGCCCATCGTCTTGCCCGCAGCTTGTTGCTCACAGCCGCCAATCAGCTTGTCAGTGAGTTCGTCGGACCATTTGGGGAATTTCAGGTCGGTCCACGGCAATTCAAGCGCCGGATCGAACTGCGCCATGAAGGATCGCATGCCGCCTTCACCGCCTGCCGTGTGATAGTGCAGAAACGAGCCCATTATCGACCAGCGCAGGCCTGCGGAATAGATGATGGCCCGGTCTATGTCCTCGGTGGTGCCGATGCCCAGGTCCAGAACGTTGAGGGCTTCGCGCCACATCGCTTCCTGCAGGCGGTCGCAGATGTAGCCGTCGATTTCCTTCTTCAGGCGCAGCGGGTACATGCCGATGCTGCGATAGAAGACATCTGCCCGGTCCATGGCCTCAAGCGAGGTTTTTTCACCTGCCACGGTCTCCACCAGAGGCAGCAAATACACCGGGTAGAACGGATGGCCGATGATCACGCGTTCGGGGTGGGTACACTTTGACTGCAACCGCGTTGGCAGAAAGCCGGATGAAGACGATGCAATGATAACGTCCTGCCCGGCCAGCTGGTCCATCTGCTCATAGAGCGATATCTTCAGGTCTTCGCGTTCCGGTGCTGCTTCCTGAATCCAGTCAACACCTTGGCACATCTGCTTCAGGTCGGTTGTGAAGCTGAGAGTGCCCATATTGTCAGGCTTGCTGCCCATGAGCTTGAACATGGAAGGCCAGGCGCGCTCGACCTTTTCGCGCATGGCCTGTTCTGACTGGGGAAACGGATCATAGGCGATGACATTGATGCCGTGGGCCATGGCACGGGCTGCCCAGCCCGCTCCAATGACGCCTGAACCTGCAATGCCGAGGGTCTTGATGGTGGTCATGATTGCAGTCCCAGCATGCCGCGGGCTTCTGCCGGGGTGGCAACCTGTGCGCCGAGCAGGCGGATGATTTGCGTCGCCCGCTCGGTGAGAGAACCGTTGGAGGCATATACGCCCTTGTCGAGGTAGAGATTGTCTTCCAGCCCGACCCGGACATGACCGCCCAGGATCATGGCCTGTGCCGCCATGGGCATTTGCCAGCGGCCGATGCCGAAGCCGGCCCAGACGCACTCGTCGGGCAGTTGCGACACCATGTAGGTCATGGTTTCAGTATTGACCGGTGCGCCCCACGGAATGCCGAGGCACAGCTGAAACATCGGCGTGCCTGAAATCAGGCCTTCCGCGACAAGCTGCTTGGCGAACCAGAGATTGCCTGAATCGAAAATCTCCATTTCAGGTTTTACGCCATAAGACTGGATCAACCTGGCCTGTTCGCGCAGTTGCACCGGCGTCTGCACGACGATGGAATTGGTGTCGCCGAAGTTGAGCGAACCGCAGTCCAGGGTGCAGATTTCCGGGCGAAGTTCCGCGACATGCAACAGGCGTTCAACAGGGCCGACAAGGTCGGTGTTGGCCTCGTCAAACTCGCGCGGGGTTTCACCCTCGCCAATCATCAGGTCGCCGCCCATGCCGGCGGTCAGGTTTATGATGACATCGGTGTTCTTGGCCCGGATGCGTTCCATCACGTCGCGGTAATAGCCAACATTGCGAACGCCTTTGCCGGTTTCGGGTTCGCGCACATGGCAGTGCACGATGGCGGCACCGGCCGACGCTGCCTCAAGGGCGGAATTGGCGATCTGTTCCGGGGTGACCGGAATGGCCGGATGCTTGCCGACCGTGTCGCCGGCCCCTGTCACGGCACAAGTGATGATGACTTTTGGGTTCATGGAGCTTCTCCCTGGAGTTTTCTGTTGACCGGAAGTCTATCTGGCGTACAAACTTTGATTTGAGCTAAAACGACAAAGTTTTGAGTAAATTCACCAGTGCGCACTTCGTTCGATATCGTGTTTCTGCTGTTGCCGAACTTCTCCATGATAGCGCTGTATTCCGCGCTGGAGCCATTGCGGGTGGCAAACCGGTTTGCCGGCGAGTTGTATTCATGGCGGTTTGCCTCGGTGGACGGCGCTGCGGTCACGGCATCCAACGCAATCCCGGTATCGGTAACCGGCAGCATGCAGGGTGTTGGCCGGCCCAACATG
>CAYRLR010000049.1:0-10239 GCA_964424975.1 uncultured Anderseniella sp. | reverse complement strand
GGAACACTGGAGACACCAGCTTTGCCTCGACCACCTTGTCGCCCTCGAGGGGAAATGAAACCGTTTCACCCAGTCTTGCCTGGCCGCCTTCAATCAGGGCCATGGCGATGGAGCGCTGCAGTGTGGGGCTGAAATAACTCGAGGTCACGTGTCCGATGGTCTTCATGGGCGCAGTGGCATTGGCGTCTGCAACGGCATAGGCGCCGTCGGGCAGGACTTCCTGAGGGTCAATAGTCGCCAGTCCAACCAGTTGCTTGCGGCCTTCTGATGCCAGGAAGGCCTGCTCCAGCGAGCGTTTGCCGATGAAGTCAGGCTTCTTCTTCGACACGGCCCAGCTCATGCCGACATCATGCGGTGTCACGGTGCCGTCGGTTTCATCGCCGATGACAATGAAGCCCTTTTCAGCCCGCAGGACGTGCAGCGCTTCGGTGCCGTATGGTGTGATGCGTTCGGCCTTGCCGGCCTGCATCAGCGTGTCCCACAGCCCGCGTCCATATCCCGACGGGGTGGCGATTTCATATGACAGCTCGCCGGAGAAACTGATGCGGAATATCCGGACCGGGTATCCGGCCAGTGTGCCTTCACGATAACTCATGAACTCGAAGGCTTCCGGTGACAGGTCAATATCGCTGTCCAGCTTGTCGAGCACTGTGCGGGCGTGCGGCCCGGCAATGGCAAACTGCGACCATTGCTCGGTCACCGCCGTGACGAACACCTTCAGCGAAGTCCATTCCGTCTGCAGCCATTCTTCCAGCCAGGCGACGATGTTGTCGGCGCCGCCGGACGTTGTGTGCATGAGAAAATGATCATCGGCCAGGCGAACCGTTACGCCATCGTCCATCAGGAAGCCCATTTCGTTCATCATCAGGCCGTAGCGCGCCTTGCCGACCTTGAGGGTTGAGAACATGTTGGTGTAGACGAGGTCGAGCAGCCTGGCTGCATCCGGCCCCTTGATCTCGATCTTGCCGAGGGTTGATGCATCTAGCAGACCCACCTGGTTGCGTACCGCCAGAATTTCGCGATTGATGGCATCCTGCCTGGTTTCGCCGGTTTGTGGGTAGCAATAGGCCCGCCGCCACTGTCCGACCGGTTCCCAGGTGGCGCCGTGCTGCTTGTGCCAGTCGAAAACCGCCGTGCGCCGGACCGGCAGAAACAGTTCGCCCTTCTTGGTGCCGGCAATGGCGCCGAAAGAGTAGGGCGTATAAGGCGGACGGAAGGTGGTTGTGCCGATTTCAGGAACCCGCTTGCCGGTCGCGTCAGAGATAATCCCGAGACCGTTGATGTTGGACGTCTTGCCCTGGTCGGTTGCCATGCCAAGTGTCGTATAGCGCTTGGTGTGCTCGACCGACTCATAGCCTTCGCGCTGGGCAAGCTCCAGGTCGGCTGCCGTCACATCGTTCTGGAAGTCGATGAAGTGCTTGTTGCCTTCATTGTACCTGCCGGTGGCCGGCGCAAACCAGATCGGCTGGATTGGCCCGGCCCGCTGGGCTTTGACCTCCGGCTTCTTCAAGGTCTTCTCTGGCTTGCTGCCAAGCGCCTTCACAGCCGCTTCGCCGCCTGCGAAACCTTCTTCAACACAGCCCTTCAGGTCAAAGCTGCCATTGGCGCTGCCCACCACGGTGATCGGGTCACCATGCCTGTCAGGCCGGAAGCTCTGGATGCTGTCGTCGAACTTCAGCTTGCCGCCATTGTGACACCACAGGTGCACCACCGGATTATATCCGCCCGACACGGCCACGAAGTCGCAATCAACCCGTTCCTCGTTGACCACCCGGCCGCGGCCGGCGGAATAGGATGCAATCTTGACCGCGGTGATTTCCTTGCCGCCGGAACGGGTTTCAACACCGGCAATCGCTGCACCCGTCTGTACATTGAGGCCCGCCTTGCGCGCCGCATCGGGCAGGGCCGAGGCGACATCCTTGCGCACATCGATGATCCGGCGGACCGCGACACCTGCATCGTGCAGTTTCAGGGCCGTCAGGTAACCGTCGTCATTGTTGGTGAACACAACCCCGGTCATGCCCGGCGAGGTTGCGTAGCGTTCCACCATGGCGCGCGCAGCCGATGCCATCATGATGCCCGGACGGTCATTGTTGGCGAAGGCTATGGGACGCTCCAGCGCGCCGGACGCCACGATGATCCGGCCGGCACGGATTTTCCACAGCCGGTGGCGCGGTGCGCCTTTCTCCAGAAGGGCGGGATCGTGGTCACTGACACGTTCTGCCGCCAGCACGTAATTGTGGTGGTAATGCCCGACCACGGTGGTGCGCGTCAGCACATGGCAATTGCCGGATTGCTCGAATTCGGCATGGCGCGCCGCCACCCAGTCCGTCTGGCGGACGCCATCGATGTCTCCGGCAGAAATATCCGCCACACCGCCAAGCACCGGGTTCTCGTCAGCCAGCATGACACGTTTGCCGGAGGCCGATGCGGCGTGGGCTGCGGCAATGCCCGCAACGCCGCCGCCAACCACCAGCACGTCGACGTGAACATGCATTTGCTCATAGCTGTCCGGGTCGTGCTCGCGCGGCGCTTCGCCAAGGCCGGCCGCATTGCGGATGAACGGCTCATACACGCTTTCCCAGAAACTGCGCGGCCACATGAAGGTCTTGTAGTAGAACCCGCCGGGCAGGAACCGTGAAAACTTGTTGTTGATGATGCCGATGTCAAAATCCAGGCTCGGCCAGCGGTTCTGGCTGGTCGCGACAAGACCGTGATAAAGCTCCACCTGGGTTGCGCGCAGGTTGGGTTCGCTGCGGCCATTCTCACCCACCCCGATCAGCGCGTTCATCTCTTCGGAGCCAAGCCCGATCAGGCCGCGCGGGCGGTGATACTTGAAGCTGCGTCCCATCACCCTGCGGCCGCTGGCCAGAACGGCGGAGGCTACGGTATCACCGGAAAATCCGGTCATCCTTGTGCCGTCAAAGCTGAACGAGAGCTGCCTGGACCGGTCAATGCGCGAGCCCTTGGCGGCGGTTTCGGGAAGTCTGTAGGGTTTGCCGGTCATGACTTCTTCGCCTTTGCTGGCGCGGTTTTGCGCGCGGCAGTTTTCTTTGCGGCTGGTTTCTTCACGACCGTTTTTCTGGCAGCAGGCCTGCCTGTCGTGGCTTGCCTGAAGAACTCCGCCCACTGGCCGGTTGCCTGTTTGATCACATCAACAGGCGGCAGCTCGGTAATGCCGTAATAGGCCTTGAATTCCTGTGTAACCGTATCGCGGGCTGCATGAAACCACTTGCCGCAGCCGCGATCACAGCGCCAGCGCTCAAAGTGCAGGCCCTTGGGATTGAACCGCATGAACAGATAATCACGTTGCGTTGCGTCGGCAATATTGGTCGGGTCAGACGTCGCGGGGCGCGCAATATGCGCTTGGCCACCGCAATGAAAGTCGGTCTCATCGCCTTCAACCCCGCATACGGGGCAATGAACAATCAGCATGTCACTATTCCTAATGCGCTACTGCTGCGGAAACGCTTTCGTCGATGAAGCGTCCCTCAGTGAAGCGGTTAAGTCCAAACGGTGCCGCGATCGGGTGCGGCCGGTCATTGGCAATGGTGTCGGCAAACACGAACCCGGAACCGGGAATGGATTTCCAGCCGCCCGTTCCCCAGCCGCAATTGACATAAAGCCCGGCCACGTCGGTCAGGCCGATGATCGGCGAGCGATCTCCCGTCATGTCAACAATACCGCCCCACTGGCGCAACATGCGCAGGCGCGAGATGATCGGGAATGTTTCCACCAGCGCCGACACGGTGTGCTCGATTGCCGGGAAGGATCCGCGCTGCGAGTAATTGTTGTAAGGGTCGGCCCCGCCGCCGATAACCAGTTCACCCTTGTCGGACTGGCTCATATAGCCGTGCACGGTGTTGGCCATCACGACACAGTCGATGACCGGCTTGATGGGTTCCGATACCAGCGCCTGCAGACAGACACTTTCAATCGGCATGCGCACGCCGGCCATCTCCATGATGTTGGACGTGTGTCCGGATGTGACCACGGCAACCTTCTTGGCGCGAATGGTGCCGCGTTTGGTTTCCACGCCGGTGATTTTGCCGCCGGAGCGCAACATGCCGGTGACTTCGCAGTTCTGGATGACATCGACGCCCATATTGTCGATGGCGCGGGCATATCCCCAGGCCAGCGCATCGTGGCGACCGGTGCCGCCGCGCGGCTGGTAGTAGGCTCCCAGGATCGGGTAGCGCGCATCCGGGCTGTCATTGATGATCGGCACGATGCGCTTGACTTCGGCTGCATCGATCATCCGGCAATCGAGGCCCGCCAGCCGGTTGGCATGAGCGGTGCGCCGGAACGCCCGCAGCTCGTGCTCTGTCTGGCACAGCATCAGCACGCCGCGCGGCGAAAACATCATGTTGTAATTGAGTTCCTGAGACAGTGTCTCATACAGCGAGCGCGCCAGTTCATAGATGGCGATAGAAGGGTCCTGCAGATAATTCGAACGGATGATGGTGGTGTTGCGTCCGGTATTGCCGCCGCCAAGCCAGCCCTTCTCGATCACCGCCATGTTGGTAATGCCGTGATTCTTGGCAAGATAATATGCCGTCGCCAGACCATGGCCGCCGGCGCCTACTATCACCACGTCATATTCCTGCTTGGGGTCGGGGCTGCGCCATGCGCGCTCCCAGTCCTTGTGATAGTTCAGGGCATTTCTGGCCAGCGAGAATATCGAATAACGTTTCATGGGTGGTCTTCCGAAGCGGTACTCACCATATGGTGAGCCGGATTAACTGTCCGCAATCTAGCAAACTGCCCCGATTATCACCAAATGATTGCGACATTCGGACCGGGAAGTGCGACACTGCCGCATGGCACGGCAGGCCCGGGGACGTTAAACTCGCTGTTTCGTGAGTTGTATTGCTGTTCGCGCGATTGGTATGTGGTGGTATGTTGTTGTGGATTTCATTTGCCGTTCTGACGGCCCTGGTTTTACTGGCGCTGCTGTCGCCCTTGCGTCCGCGCGCGCGCGACGGTGGCGGTCAACGTGCGACCTTTGATCTTGCGGTGTATCGCGATCAACTGGCCGAACTCGACCGTGACCGCAGCGCCGGCCTGATTCCTGCCGACGAAGCCGATGCTGCACGCAATGAAGTCTCGCGGCGCATTCTGTCAGCCCAGGCTGAACTTGCTTCGGAACAGAAGACCGGGCAGCCTGTCCCGGCCTGGGTTTCAGTCGCAACCGTGATTGCTGTTCCCGCTATTGCGCTTGGCGCGTATTTGCTGATTGGCCGGCCGGACCTGCCGGCTCAACCCTTGCAGGCGCGCATTGACAGCGCCGTTGCCAACCAGGACATGGTTGCCATGGTGCGCCAGGTGGAACGCCACCTTGAAAAGAAACCCAATGATGCTCGCGGCTGGATGGTCCTGGCGCCAGCCTACAAACGCATGGCAAGGTACAACGACGCCGCCAATGCCTACAGGAAGGCGATTGCCATATCCGGGCCTGATCCGGACCTGATGACCGACATGGGTGAAAGTCTGGTACTGGCCAACAATGGCCTGGTCAGCAATGATGCCCAGAAGATTTTCGAGGCAGTTCGAAAGGCTGCACCCAAGCATATGAAAGCCCGTTTCTACCTGGCGCTGGCGCATCAGCAGGAGGGCCGGACAGCCGATGCGATTGCCGGTTGGAATGCCATGCTGGCTGAAAGTGTACCGGATGCGCCGTGGCGGGCCGCCGTTGAGCAGCAAATTTCATCTGCCGGTGGTCAACTGCCCAAGGGACCAGCCCTGAGCAATGAGCAGATACAGCAGGGCCAGCAACTCAACGCCGCAGACCGCACGGCAATGATCCGGTCCATGGTTGAAGGGCTTGATGAACGGTTGAGCGAAAATGGCGCGGACATCGACGCCTGGTTGCGGCTGATCCGCGCGCGCGTGGTGCTTGGCGAGAAGGATAAGGCAGCAGATGCGCTCGATCGGGCGGCTGAAGCTCTCAAGGACAATCAGCAGGCCGTCACCCGGCTTGAGGAAACCCGCAAGGCGCTCGGGCTTTGATGACAGGACTGATGTGATATGGCGATGACACGAAAACAACAGCGCGGCGCACTGATAGCAGCCGGTCTCGGGGCTCTCGGGCTGGCGGCAGGTCTGGTGCTCTACGCCCTGTCGGACACGATAACCTTTTTCTACACACCGACGGATGTCGTTGAAAAAAGTGTGCAGCCCGGCACCCGTTTCCGCTTGGGGGGACTGGTGGCCGACGGCTCGGTCGTGCGCGGTCAGGGTAAAACCGTTTTATTCAAGGTAACCGACACCGAAGGTACCTTGCCGGTGAGTTATGTGGGCATATTGCCTGACCTGTTCCGGGAAGGTCAGGGGGTGATTGCCGAAGGCGCGCTTGATGCAGGCGGGACCTTCAAGGCCGACACGGTTCTGGCCAAGCACGACGAGAACTACATGCCGCGCGAGGTGGCAGATGCGCTGAAGGAAAAAGGCGTCTGGAAACAGACCGGCGAACAGGCGAAGGAAGTTACCCAATGATCCCTGAAATTGGCCAGTTTGCCCTGATACTTGCGTTTGTCACGGCGATTTACCAGTTTGCCGTACCGATGTATGGAGCTTGGCGTGGCGACAGCCGCTTGATGGCCGTCGCACCTCCTGCAGCCTTGCTGCAGTTCGGGTTGATTGCATTGGCCTTTGGCTGTCTGACCTGGTCCTACGTGTCGTCGGATTTCTCGGTCGAGAACGTGTTTCAAAACTCGCATTCCGACAAACCGCTGATCTACAAGATCTCCGGTGTGTGGGGAAACCATGAAGGCTCGATGTTGCTGTGGGTCCTGGTGCTGGCACTGTTTGGCTCCGCCGTTGCAGCCTTTGGCGGCAATCTGCCGCCCGGTCTGAAAGCCCGCGTTATTTCGGTGCAGGGCTCGATCTCGATTGCGTTCCTGTCATTCATTCTGCTGACCTCGAATCCATTCAATCGTCTGGATCCGGCACCCATTGAAGGCCGCGGCCTGAACCCGATCCTGCAGGATCCGGCACTGGCCATCCATCCCCCGCTGCTCTATGCGGGCTATGTCGGTTTATCCATCGCATTTTCGTTCGCCATTGCCGCCCTGATCGAAGGCAAGATCGATGCGGCCTGGGCGCGCTGGGTGAGGCCATGGACACTGGCCGCGTGGATGTGCCTGACAGCAGGCATCATACTCGGGTCCTGGTGGGCCTATTACGAGCTTGGCTGGGGTGGATGGTGGTTCTGGGACCCTGTTGAAAATGCCTCGTTCATGCCGTGGCTGATTGCGACCGCGCTGCTGCACTCCGCCATTGTCGTGGAAAAGCGAAACGCCCTGAAAGTCTGGACCATCCTGCTTGCCATTCTGGCATTTTCACTGTCGCTGGTCGGCACTTTCCTGGTGCGCTCGGGCGTCCTGACGTCGGTTCATGCCTTCGCGGTCGACCCGGCTCGCGGGGTGTATGTGCTTGGCATCCTGTGCGTCTTCATCGGCGGTGCGCTGACACTGTATGCGTGGCGTGCCCCGACCATCAAGACCGGTGGCCTGTTTGCGCCGATCAGCCGTGAAGGCGCGCTGGTTGTGAACAACCTGTTGCTGACGGCAGCGTGTGCTTCGGTGTTCATCGGGACACTTTATCCGCTGCTGCTGGAATCCATTACCGGTGCCAAGATTTCGGTCGGCCCGCCATACTTCAACCTGACATTCGGTCCGCTGATATTGCCGCTTCTGCTATTGGTGCCGATAGGTCCGATGATGTCGTGGAAACGGGCAGATATGTGGGCGGCCATCCAGCGCCTCTGGGCCGCAGCCCTTGTTGCGGTGGTGGTAGCGGTTGCCGCCATGGCATGGCAGTGGCGCGGTCCCTGGATGGCCCCGTTCGGGGTGGCGCTTGGCGCCTGGCTGGTGGCTGCAAGCGTGCAGGAAATGCTCACCCGTACCAAATTTGGCTCGGTTCCGCTCAACGTGGCCTGGGCGCGTCTCAAGGGCCTGCCGGGGGCCTCCTGGGGTATGATGATTGCTCATGCCGGCGTCGGGGTGCTGGTCATCGGCGTTGTCGCCATGACATCCTGGAAGCAGGAAATAGTGACGGTCATGAAACCGGGCGAAACCATGCAGGTCGGCGGCAGAGACGTTACATTTCTTGGCGAAAGTCCTGTCACCGGACCTAATTACACAGCTGATCGCGGACAGTTCAGGATTTCATCCGGTGGTGTCGCATTATCTGAAATCTGGTCTGAAAAACGCGTTTTCAAGCCGTCCAACCAGCCGACCACCGAGGTTGGCATAGAGCCGTTCGTCGATGGAGACCTGTACGTGGTGATCGGTGACCGCGCGGCAGGCAATGCACGCACGGTCCGCTTCTATTTTCACCCGCTGGTCTGGATGATCTGGTTTGGAGCTGCCCTGATGTTCCTCGGCGGGTGCTGTTCGATGTTCGACCGGCGCTACCGGGTCGGCGCACCGAAAAAGGCGAAAACCCCAATTGTCCAACCTGCGGAGTAACAAGCACATGCTGCGTCGCCTTGTCCTTGCAATGCTCGTTGTGCTGGCCACACTGCCGGCCGCGTTCGCCGTCCAGCCGGACGAAGTGTTGAGTGATCCGGCTCTGGAAGCACGTGCGCGTGAACTGTCGGCTGAGTTGCGCTGCCTGGTGTGTCAGAATCAGTCTATCGACGACAGTGATGCACCACTGGCCAGGGATTTGCGGGTACTGATCCGCGAGCGCCTGGTCCAGGGCGAGACCAATTCGCAGGTGATCGACTATCTGGTGTCCCGATATGGTGAGTTTGTGTTGTTGAAACCGCGGCTCAATGCCCGCACGATCTTGTTGTGGGGCGGTCCGTTTGCGATTTTGCTGATCGGGTCTCTGGTGATTTTTCTGCGTCGGCGCAGGGGCTCCGGCCTTGCGGTGCCGGAACAGGCGCTGACTGCCGATGAGCAGGCCCGCCTCGACGACATCCTCAATTCGAAAGACTAGTTTTATGGCAATCAAGTCGGTGCGGATTGAATTTGCAGGATCGCAAGGCCACCTGCTGGCGGCCCGGCTGGATCTGCCAGGCGGCACTGTGCGCGGATATGCATTGTTTGCCCACTGTTTCACCTGTTCGAAGGATGTGTTGGCAGCCAGCCGGATTGCCTCGGCCCTGGCTGCTCGCGGTATCGCTACCTTGCGGTTTGATTTCACCGGCCTGGGTGCCAGCGAGGGCGAATTTGCCAATACCAATTTCTCGTCAAATGTTGCTGACCTGATTGCTGCGGCCAACTGGTTGCGGGACAATCACGCAGCGCCCCAATTGCTGATTGGCCATAGCCTGGGCGGTGCTGCGGTTCTGGCTGCTGCCGGTGATATTGCAGAGTTGAAAGTCGTGGCGACCATAGGTGCGCCTGCCGATGCAGATCATGTGGTGGACAGTTTCAAGGCCAGTCTCGACACGATTGAAAGCGACGGTGAGGCCGCAGTGTCATTGGCAGGGCGCGAATTCACCATCAGGAAACAGTTTCTGGACGATGTGCGCGCTACCCGGCTGAAACACCGGATTGCGGCGCTGAAGCCGGCATTGATCGTGTTTCATGCCCCGCTTGATCAGACTGTCGGCATTGAGAACGCATCGCTGATTTTCGCCGCTGCCAGGCACCCGAAGAGTTTTATCTCGCTGGACGGCGCCGATCATTTGTTGTCGCGCCGCGAAGACTCGGTGTTTGTGGCCGATGTTCTGGTCGCGTGGGTCAACCGCCTGCTGCCGCCGGCCGAGGAACTGAAAGCTGCTCCGGCGGGCGTGGTCAGGGTGCGTGAGACGCAAAACGGCAAATTCCAGCAGGATGTGCTGGTTGACGATCATCACCTGCTGGCCGACGAACCTGCATCGGTGGGCGGTGACGGCACCGGCCCGTCACCGTACGACTACCTGTCGATAGCGCTTGGCACCTGCACATCCATGACGCTGCGCATGTATGCGGACTTCAAGAAACTGCCATTGGGTCGCGTCAGCGTCGATGTAAGCCATGGCAAGGTCCACGCGGATGATTGCAGGGACTGTCAGGAAGGCAAGACTGGCAGGATTGACCGGTTTGACCGGTTTGAGCGCACCATTTCAGTAGATGGCGAGCTATCGCCTGAACTGCGTGGCAAACTTGAAGAGATTGCCGGCAAATGTCCGGTTCACCGTACACTTGAGGCCACGAGTGTGGTGGCGACCAAGGTTATTGAATGAGTCCGCAATGACTTCGTTTGGTATTGTTGCAACATTACCGTGTTTTAATCCGCCGGACA
>CAYRLR010000048.1:0-10267 GCA_964424975.1 uncultured Anderseniella sp. | reverse complement strand
ACGTGTTTGTCTCGTGAGCCACTTCGGCAGTGAGAACTCTGAAACCCATCATGTGGTCCGATCAGCAGGTTGGGACGTGGAAGCGAAATTACAGCGGGTGATGACACGCTGCCCGGTGTCCGGCGTCATCGATCAAGCAATGCGTTTACGACTTGCCTTCTGATGCCGGGCCGGATGAATCGCCGACATAGCCGGTGAACCGGCTGTAGAGGCGCGAAACTTCGTTCATGCGTTGTTCGACCTGCGGGCCAAGCTCGATGAACACACCATTGACCAGAAGGTTGGCAAGGCTCGCCATCTGGGCCGTCGATTCCCAGAACAGGTTGAATTCGGTCGGGACAACAAAAATCTCATCGGCCAGGTCGCGGCCCCAGTCACAGAACGCGTCGGTTACAAGGGTGGTGGAAACGCCGCATTTCTTGGCGTCTTCCGCCAACAGGCGCGCCATGCGCGAATACCGCCGACCTTCAAAAATCACCAGTGCAGCCCCGTTGTTATCGGCAGCCAGCAATTCAGAAAAGTTGCCGCCGGCCAGGTCAAGCAAATGCACCCGATCACGTAAATATTGCAGCTGATTGACAAAAATCTGTGCCATGCCGCGCTCGGTCTGGAACCCTGTCGCGAAGACAGCCGGTGCAGTTGCCAATCGTTTGACGGCGCGGTCCCACTCCGGCGTGCCGGCATGCTCATAAACCTGGACGAGCGCGGCCATCTCAAGTTCAAGCCCGCGCGTCAGTTGGTCCTCACCGGCTTTCACGCGCGCCTGGAAGTCCCTCAGACGATCGCTGATCAGCCAGGGCTTGTCGCCGATGTCCTGCTTCAGGTGGTCCTTCAGACCCTTGAAGCCCTTGTACCCGAGTGACCGGCAGAAGCGGCCCACCGTTGGTTCGCTGACGGACACCTTTCGCGCAAGGCTGGAGGCTGTCTCGAACGGAATGTTGTTGAGTTGCACCAGGATGTAATTGGCAATCGAGCGATCAGCCTTGGAGCCGGTCTCGATAACCTTTAGCAACTGTTGCTGCAGTGAATTGCACACTCGTCTGTCTCCCGATCAAGGTTTCAATTACGTAATATAAATTACATTTAGTCAAAGCATTTTTGTTTTCTTGCAAAATGTTTGGAAACCACGTCTGGTGAGTCGCGGCGATATTGTGTGCATCACGGCTTCACGATATCGCACTTTCAGGAGCACATTCCTGGCCGGGTTAGACGGACCAACTGCCCTGACACCACGCAATCGGGGTTTTGTCTTTGCGGATAAATTCATCTCACGGGATGTTGCCCCTGCTGCGGGAAGGCCGGTGAGCCCATGATCCATGATTTTGTCATTGTCGGTGCCGGTATATCCGGCGCTGCGGTCGCCTACGAACTGTCGGCGCACGGCTCCGTGATACTGCTCGAAGCTGAATCTGCACCCGGTTATCACAGTACCGGACGCTCTGCCGCCCTGTATACCCGAAATTTCGGTGGTTGCGTGGTGCGCCGCATCAACCAGGCAAGCTACGATTTCTTTCTCGCCCCGCCTGCGGGCTTTTGTGAGACGCCGCTTCTGACGCCGCGAGGTTTGCTGACCGTGGCAGGTCCAGAGCACGAAGCAGACGTTTCGCGCATACTGCAGCGACCCGGTACCAATGATACTGCAAGCCGCATGACAAGCGCCGAGGTGTGCGCAATGGTGCCGTTTCTCAGACCGGACAGAATATCGGTTGCGGCCTATGAGAGTGATGTGTCGGACATAGAAGTGGCGTCGCTGCATCACGGCTATCTGCGGGCACTCAAGAGATCCGGCGCAGCCGTGGCATGTGGCATGCGGGTGCACAGCCTCACCCGAAAAACCGATCATTGGGAACTTGTTGCCGGTGAAACGACCTGGCGTGGTCGCACTGTCATCAATGCCGCGGGTGCGTGGGCGGATGAAGTCGGCCGACTGGCCGGTGCGCGTTCAATCGGCCTCACACCCAAACGCCGGACTGCGATTATTGTGGATCTGCCGTCGGGGGTCGAATCCGGCAAATTGCCTGCTGTGGATTTTGCCGGGAGCGAGGCCTACATCAAACCGGAGGCCGGCAAGCTCATGGCTTCACCGGGGGACCAGACGCCGGTCGAACCGCAGGACGTGCAGCCCGAAGAACTGGACATTGCAGTGGTTGTAGACTGGCTTCAGGGCGAAACCACCCTGCAAGTAAACCGCATAGAACATAGCTGGGCAGGATTGCGGTCCTATGTGAAGGACGGTGCTCCAGTGGTTGGCTTTGACCCGGATGTTCCGGGCTTCTTCTGGCTTGCCGGGCAAGGCGGCTACGGCATCATGATGGCCCCGGCCCTGGGGCGGGCGGCAGCATCGCTGGTACTGGGCGCTGAT
The DNA here is from genome assembly GCA_964424975.1 of uncultured Anderseniella sp. GTDB lineage: Bacteria > Pseudomonadota > Alphaproteobacteria > Rhizobiales > Aestuariivirgaceae > Anderseniella. Next base: position 7,905 of record CAYRLR010000048.1, on the reverse strand, counting down.
TGGCCTGATGATCTTGGCAGCCTGGGCGTTGTCGAGGCTGACATCTCACCGTCGCGGTTAACATCGTAGTTCCCTGAATTCCTGTTTTGACTCACATCAATGATCATTCGAGCGAATGCGCCTATGCGCATTGGCAGAGGAGATCATCATGCGCGCTGTCATCACTGTAATCAGCGTACTTGCGGCCATGCCTGAGCGTGAAAGCGAAGCTGCATGACCAGTCAGGTACATGAAACGCCGCGTCGCGAAATGGGTGGATGGGGCTGGACGGCTGGCGTGGTTGCCGCCGCCGTGGGCTGGTGGCTGGTCTATGGCCAACTGATACCGGTTTCGGAATGGCTGACAGCCCTGTTTCCCGTTGCTCGCCACAGCCATACCGGTGAGGCGATCGCTTTCTTCTTCTATGACGTGCCAAAAGTCATGCTGCTGCTGACGCTGATCGTTTTCGCCATGGGCGTGGTGCGTACCTGGTTCAGTCCGGAAAAGACCCGTGCCCTGTTGTCAGGCAAACGCGAAGGTGCAGGCAACGTGATGTCGGCAGGTCTCGGCGTTGTAACGCCGTTCTGCTCCTGTTCGGCTGTCCCGCTGTTCATCGGGTTTGTTTCAGCCGGTGTCCCGTTGGGCATAACCTTCTCGTTCCTGATCGCTGCGCCGATGGTCAATGAGGTGGCGTTGGTATTGCTGTTTGGCCTTGTCGGCTGGAAGGTTGCCGCCACCTATCTTGCATTCGGGCTTTTCATTGCCATTGTCGCGGGCTGGATCATCGGGCGGCTTCACCTGGAAGGCTGGCTTCAGGACTGGGTGCGTGACATTCATTCCGGGGCATCGGCTCCCACGGCAATCGCTGGTGAGAACCTGACCGTCGCCGACCGCTACAGGGCCGGCATCGAAGCCGTCCGCGAGATATTTGCAAGGGTCTGGGTCTGGATCATCCTCGGCATCGGCATGGGCGCGCTGATCCACGGCTATGTACCCGAAGGCCTGATGGTGCAGATCATGGGTGCGGATGCATGGTGGTCCGTACCGGCCGCCGTGATCCTGGGCATCCCGATGTATACCAATGCTGCCGGTGTCATTCCCATTGTCGAGGCGTTGTTGGGCAAAGGCGCTGCCCTTGGCACAGTGCTGGCCTTCATGATGAGCGTGATCGCGCTGTCCCTGCCTGAAATGATCATTCTGCGCCAGGTGTTGAAGCTGCGCCTGATCGCAGTCTTCATCGGCGTCGTCGGCGGCGGAATCCTGATGGTTGGCTACCTGTTCAACCTGATTTTCTGAAGGAGTACCTGTGGTGAAAATCGTGAAAGTCTATGGCCCCGGTTGCAAGCGCTGCGACGCCGCTGAGGGCATGGTGAAAGCCGCAGCCGCAAAGCTGGGCATCGAGGTTGCTGTCGAAAAAGTCTCCGACATGGCGCAGATCGCCATGGCCGGGGTCATCTCGACGCCGGGCATTGCGGTCGATGGCAAGCTGGTTCACACGGGCGGCCTTCCTGATGCGCAAAAGCTGGAGCAATGGTTGCAATGAAACCCGGCCGTCTCATCGCTATAGCTTGTCTTGCCTTGTCAATTCTGACCTCCGGTGCTCATGCCGCCCCACTGGAAATCCAGCCGGTCACCGACGGTGTCTATGCGCTGGTCGGTGAGAAGCAGCAGCGCAACCCCGATAACCTGGCGAACAACGCGACTTTCGGTGCCGTTGTGACGGCTGAAGGGGTCTTGCTGATCGACCCGGGCGGTAGCTGGAAGGGCGCGCAGGCGATACACGAGGCGATCAGGTCGCTGACCGACAAGCGCGTCAAATACGTCGTCGACACCGGCGGGCAGGACCATCGCTGGTTGGGCAATGGGTACTGGAAAGCCCAGGGCGCGACGATCATTGCGTCCAGGGACGCCGTGGCCGATCACAAGGACCGCGGATCGCTGCAGATGACGGCCCTCAGCAGTTTGCTTGGCGACCAGCTTGCGGGAACCGAACCTGTCTATGCCGACCTGACATTTGACGATGATTACAGTTTTGAATTTGGCGGACTTGAAATTGTCATCCGGCATCCCGGACAGGCGCACACGCCCGGCGACAGCTTTGTCTGGATACCGGCCAGGAACACGGTGTTCACGGGCGATATTGTCTATGTCGAACGCATATTGGGCGTCGGTCCGCAATCAAATGCGAAAAGCTGGATCGCCGCTTTTGAGGCCATCGAGGCGCTGGCTCCCGAACATGTTGTGCCCGGTCATGGTCACGCGACAACGCTGGAGAGGGCAAAAGCCGATACCCATGACTATCTCGTCAACCTGCGCGACAAGATTGCCGGACATATTGCACAAGGCGGCGATATGATCTCGTCAGTAAACGTGGACCAGTCCGCCTTCTCGAACCTTGAACAGTTCAGTTCACTGGCCAAGCGTAACGCACAGCAAGTGTTTTCGGAAATGGAGTGGGAGTAGCCTTGCCTGCAGTCGGTTTTTGACTCCGGGAGATTTTGCCGGAAAACCAGCTCAGTTGCCGGCTTGCTCGGCCGGGTGTTGATAGCCGTTGGCCCTGGCGTCCTGGACACTGCAGAAACGCTCGATCAGCTTGTCGGTTTGCTTCGACAAGGCCTGATGGTTCGGGTCTGTCGGGACCGCAAACACCAGTTTTCCATCAACCTTGAGGCCAAGCACCGGGCATTCGAAGGGCGTGTCAGTTTCAGCCTGCAGCCGTTCGCCTTCCCGCCATTTCTGCGGAACGATGAACGCCCCTCGCCATATGCCGAGATCGCTGGACTTTGCCGCATGCTCCAGCGTCTTGTAGTTTCCGGTCTCCGAACCTGACGCGACCGCGAGCCCGTCTTCAATCAGGTTGGCGCCAAGATTCGTGGTCCGGGTTGCGCATACAACCTTGCCTTTGTCTGCGCCCTTTTCAATTGCAGTGCATACCGGATTCCGCAAGCCAACAAGCTTGTCGAGGGCAAAAGCAGCGGTCTCGCCGCAAGGGTACAGGTTTCCACCTTCTTCGCACCTTTGACCCAGTTCCGGCGCGTCAATGCCTGCCAGGTCATAAACCTGATTGCCGAACGCAATTGTATCGCCATCAATCACGGTGATGTTTCGGGTTGCCGGAACATCCTCGCCATCGTAGCTGCCCGACAAGGCCAGAACAACGGCAACGACCAGCAGGACAATGCCGCCGGCGATGGATTTTGTGAATTTGTGGATGGGCATGTTTTCCGAACCAAAGACCGAAACCGGGACAGGTCTGCATGTGTCGATAGCGCGTCAGACTAGACTTTGCATGCCGTTGTGACAATCGACTTGCGCATGGGTTCTTTGACGCACCCGGACGGTAGTTTGACAGCACAGGTGGTCGGTTTTTCAGCACCTGTGCTGTGAACTTTGTAAATTCAGCAACACCGCGGCCCAGTTGTGATATGCAGGCCGAAACCACCCGGAATGCCAGCCAAAACCAGCATGCACGCTGTTTCAGGGGCGATTGGAAATGACAATGTGTGATAGGCAGAGGGTCCGATGATGATCGAAACGACGCTTCCTCTTGTGGCCGCAGATGATCCGCTGCCCGGTTTGGCCGGACCGGCCCGGCAATGCCCGGTAACCATCGCGCGCGTCGAGATATATACCTATCGCTACCCGCTCAAGACACCGGTCGTCACATCGTTCGGCATCATGCAGGATCGTCCTGCTGTGCTGGTTCGGGTCGAGGATGCAGACGGCGCGTTTGGCTGGGGGGAAATCTGGTGCAACTTTCCTGCCTGTGGCGCCGAACACCGCGCCCGCCTGCTGGAAACAGAAATCGCGCCGCGCCTGCTGGGCCACAGCTTCGGCAGTCCTGCTGCCGCGACCACTGCAATCGAAGCGGACTTGCGGGTCCTGGCGCTGCAAACCGGTGAATGGGGCCCGTTGGCACAATGCATCGCGGGTATCGATATCGCCCTTTGGGATATGGCGGCGCGCCGCGCCTGCCTGCCGCTTGCCGATTACCTGGCCGGCAAGCCGGTGGTACGCAAGGTTGCGGCCTATGCCAGCGGGATCAACCGCGACAGCGCCGAAAACATGATTCCGCGCATGCGCGCGCAAGGCTATTGCGCCTTCAAGGTGAAGGTGGGCCGTGAAACCGGTCGCGACATCGCGGTCCTGCGCAGGCTCGCCGATACGCTTGACCCGGGTGAACGGCTGATGGCCGATGCCAATCAGGCGTGGACCCTGTCGGCCGCGCTCGACTTCGCCGCTGCCGGCAAGGACCTGCCGCTGTACTGGCTTGAAGAGCCGTTGCCCGCCGACCGCCCGCAATCCGAATGGCGCTCTCTGGCGGCCGATTGTCCGTTTCCGCTGGCGTGTGGCGAAAACCTGCGGGGACTGGCGGCCTTTGCGCAGGCCGCCGGCAGCGGCAGTTTCGCTGTGCTGCAGCCCGATATCTGCAAATGGGGTGGCTTCACCGGCTGCCTGCCCGCCGCGCGCGCCATCCTCGACGCCGGGGTGAGCTACTGCCCGCATTTCCTGGGTGCTGGCATCGGCCTGGTGGCATCGGCGCATCTGCTGGCCGCAACCGGTGGCCCCGGCATGCTGGAAATCGACGTGAACGACAACCCGCTGCGTGACATGCTGGCAACCCCGCTGCCAACACTGGGTGACGACGGGCAATTCCCGCTCCATGACGGCCCCGGTCTCCACGTCACACCCGACCTGGCCGCAGCCGGAAAATGGCTGGTTGCAACGGTGTCGATAACCGAAACTGTCTGACAGATTGCCGCTTGCCCTGAATGGCTCTGTCGGCAGAAATTGCCTGCGGGGGGCAGCTCCTCGAAAAATATTCTCAACCAAGGCAACCCAATGGCGTCCTGTCCGTTGAATGCCACAGCCCCCATGTGGAAAACAGGAGACAATCATGACTACCAAAACCAGCGGAACAGTTGCTGCGGCAAAAGCTGTGGCAGCAGAAAAAGGCAAGGGCAAAGATGACGGTCGCGTGTCGAAGAGCAAGAACGTGACATCCACCGACACCGTGAAGAATAATCCTGCAAGCTCAGGATCAGCGAAGCGCGCGCCAGGTGGAAATACCAAGGGTACCTGACAAGCGCTTCAGCCGGTGTCGACCTCAAGCCCCTGTGCCGACCCGCCTCATGGAGCCCCGGAACAAAAGGCTTGACCATGCCCACCTGCCCACCGTGCCGCGCAATCGCCGCTGTGTTTCGGCAGATAGGTGTGGATCAAGCGCCCGCGTCCTTCAGCATAGTCGTGCGCTACCTGGTGCCAGTCGATGTATGCGGCTGCGGTCCAGTCCGGACTGGCATCTGCAATCGCAGGTGTCTCCTGAACGACGGCTCTCTCTGCGGCAGGGGCATAGTCGATCATCCGTTGCCCCTCCTGAAACCCGTCCAGCGCCTGGTCCCAGCGTGACTCGCGCCAGATCAGACACATGGTTCTGGCAACAGGGTTGTATTCGGCGGTGAACAGGGTCCCGAAGCCTTCAGAATAGCGGTCCTGCAGCAGCGGTCGCGCAAGAAAGTGTCGGTTCAGGGAGCGCGGTTTTTCCTTGAGAGTCCTGAGATGCGTGTGCCGTTCATAGCTGCGGGTGAATGCCGGCCGATCAGCCCGCGAGGGACCGCTCTGGTGGTTTGTTGCGATGGCCTGAGGCATCAGTTTGACGCCACCACCGGGCGACAGTTCAACACTCGCTGTTGTGCCTCGCCTGTCGGCCAGCACCAGGTTGTAAGCCATGTGGGACGGAACCCGGCGCAGCGCTTGCAGAGCATCATCAACGGTGTCGCAAGTCTCCAGCAGGTAACGCACCATCGTGGTGATGCCGAAGCCCGCAGCAGTTTCCGATCTGCCGCCATATGCCAGCGCCACGCTCAGCCCGGCATCATTGATGCCATCGGACAGCCCCCACAGGAATTCGACCATTCCCATGACAGCGCGGCCAGTCCACTCGCTACGCAACAGCAGGCCTTCGTTCAGTTCGGGTGACAGATCGTAATTGCGCACGAGCCGGACATCCGTTGCATCTGCTGCCGCCGCCAGCGAACAGCCGCCCAGGTATTTTGGCGGGCACCATGTGGACAGAAACCGCGCCGCGCGGTCTGATCCTCCGGCCAGTTGAACCAACCGGTCGTAGACAGGTACAAGCTCTGGCATGTAATGCAGCATCTGTGTCCTGCATTGTGATGCGGACGGGCCGTGATCTCCGTTGCGGGCGATGAACCACGCCTTGTAGGCCGGCCACGACCGTTGCCAGCGCGCCGCCCATTTTTGACCGGGAACAGCTTCGCTCACGGCATCAAACGTCAGTGTCATGTGTGTCATCTCACAGAGCTTGCTCCATGTCGTGTTGAAAAAAGAAACGCACCATTTCAGCACTGGCATCAGGGCCTTGATGGTCGGTGTAGGAGCCACCGGGCTGACCACCCGACCATGCGTGCCCCAGCCCGTTCACGGTCCAGTGCTCCAGTACAATCGAACCGTCAGCCGCCACCGTTGTCCGGCGGCTGAAGGAGCGACCCGATGTTCTTCCGGATCTGGATGTTTCAATGGTTTGCCGGGGGCCGCGATCAGCCGCCTGCCGCCAGATCCGGTCGCTGTTGGATGGATGCACGGTTGCATCCGCGCTGCCATGAAAGATGATGGTGCGCATAGTGGACGCGTCCTGCGCTGGTCGTGGGTTTTCCTGGCCATTGCCGGCCATGGCAGCAAACGCCGATTGAACATCGTTTGCCGCCCCGAACGGCAGGCCGGAATGGGCACCGACTCCCGAAAAGATATCGCCATAGGTTTCGCCCAGGATCACAGCCATCGCCGCTCCCGCCGACAGGCCTGCCACGAAAACCTGGTCCCCGGGTATCTCGTGCTCTGCCATCACCTGTCGGGTCAGGCCAGCCAGGATTTCAGGCTCGCCCCGGTCACGTTGCTGGTCGCCGCGACTGAACCAGTTCCAGCATGACTGCGCATTGTCACCGCGCGATTGCTGCGGGTACACGACGACAAAGCGATGTTGTTCAGCCAGCGCGTTCATCGCGGTAGCGGCGGCAAAATCCTCGCTGCTCTGTGTGCAGCCATGCAACATGACGACAAGCCCCGTCACCCCCCGGGTTGCAGAGACTGGAGCATAGGTCCGGTAAATCCGGCTTCCTGCGTCGCAGCTGAACTGGTTTTCCTGGACCCGCGCAGCCTGCGCAACCGCACCGCTTTTGCTGGCTGGATTGCCAGACCACGGATTGCTGGAAGGCAGGGTGCTGCCCGCCATCAGCCCGTGCTGGGCCAAGGTGCGCCGGACGAGGTCGTTCGCGGCCGCGTATGGCTCGAGCGGTGCTTCATCGCTCGCCGGGCGCCGGGCGCCGACGTTAAAGTTGAACATGTGATTTTCCTTGTTAAGTGCGGCGAACCTTATCTGATGCGGTCAGCCAGCGCCTTCTTGATATCCGCGCTGGCTTGCAGGGCTCCCAGCACGGTGATTGAGCCAATGGTTTGCAAAGCGAGTTCCGGCGTCACCCGGGGATCAATGCGGGCAAGCCCGACCACCTTGACATGGAGCATCTCGCCGGCATCGCGCAGTGCCTCGAGATCGGCGCACGTATAATCGCGCAAACCCAGTTCCATCGTGTGGCGTTCGATGGTCTTGCTGACGGCGTCATTGTGTGTGTCCAGCTGGTTTCGGATCGCGGTGCGAATGAAATCGCTGCGGTTTGAATAGAAACCTTCCTGTACCAGAAGGTCGATACGACCCAGATCAACATAGCCGAGATTGATGGTGATCTTCTCGCTGTCGGGTGCCTTGTCACGTAGCTGCGTTATATTACTCATCGAAATTCTCCATCCGTATGGATGGTGTATGGATGGTTTTTCTGCATTGTGCAAGAAAAATTCCATCCGTACGGATAAAAACCAGGCCTGACGAAGCCTGCTCCACGCAGCAATCTT
>CAYRLR010000047.1:0-10277 GCA_964424975.1 uncultured Anderseniella sp. | reverse complement strand
GTATTCCCGGGGATTTCGCGCTGCCCCTGTTTCGCCAGATCGAAAAGCTCGACATCCTTCCCCTGTACACCCTCAGTCATGAACCTGCCGTCGGGTTTGCGGCTGATGCCGCCGGGCGTTATCGCAGTACACTCGGGGTGGCCTGCGTTACCTATGGTGCGGGGGCGCTGAACATGATCAATCCTGTGGCCACGGCCTATGCCGAAAAGTCACCCCTGGTGGTGATTTCAGGCGCACCGGGTGCCGCCGAGCGCACGATGGGTCTCGGCCTGCATCACCAGGTCAAGCACTTTGACAGCCAGATGCTGATCATGCGCGAAGTGACCTGTGCCCAGTGCGTGCTGGACGATCCCGCCACTGCACCTGCCGAAATTGCGCGGGTGCTGACTGCCGCCCGGCATCTGTCACGGCCTGTCTATATCGAGTTTCCCCGTGACATGGTTGAATCCGACGTATCCGGCGTACCGGCGTTCAGACCGGCTGCAAGAAATGTGGCTGCGGCCCGCGAAGCTGCCAAACAGGCCCTGACCATGCTGGCTGCGAATAAACAACCCGCCATGCTGCTGGGGGTCGAAGTCCGCCGCTACGGCCTGGAAAACAAGGTGGCCAAATTGGCCCGAACGCTCGGCATTCCGGTTCTGACCACTTTCATGGGACGCGGAATCCTGGCTGAAACAGGCGCTCCAACGGCAGGCACTTACCTGGGCCTTGCCGGTGATCCGGCCACCCGGCGCCTTATCGAGAGCGCAGACGGCCTTTTGATGTTGGGTGTTATCCTGTGCGACACCAATTTCGGTGTCTCGAAACGCCAGGTCGATATGCGCACCAGCATTCACGCGTTTGACGGTGCTGTGCATTTTGAACACCATTCCTATGCCGGTATCACGCTTGAGGCGTTTGTCGACGCACTGTTGGCCGGTTCAGAAAAGCTCGGCAATGCGAAGCCTGTCACGGCGGCGTACCCGCATGGCCTGAAACCGTCGCAACGCGCGCTTCAGCCGCAGGACGTCGCCACCGCCGTCAACGATCATTTTGCCAACCATGGCGTAATGCCGATCGCCTCCGACATGGGCGATTGCCTGTTTACGGCCATGGACATTGAACACACTGCCCTGCTGGCTCCCGGCTACTACGCAACCATGGGTACCGGCATTCCATTCGGTCTGGGTCTGCAGGCAGCCAGTGGCAAGCGGCCATTGGTGCTGGTCGGCGACGGTGCTTTCCAGATGACCGGCTGGGAACTCGGCAATTGCAGGCGTCTCGGATTGAACCCCATTGTCCTGCTGTTCAACAACACCGCGTGGGGCATGCTGAAGGCGTTTCAGAAAGACACCGGCTACAACGACCTGGACGACTGGCATTTTGCAGAGCTCGCTGAAACGCTGGGCGGCAAGGCAACCCGCGTATCGACACCGGCGCAACTGATAACGGCTCTCGAGCAGGCCCATAACAATACCTCCTGCTTCCAGCTTATAGAAATCATGCTGCCGCGCGATGCGCTGTCGCGCACCCTGACCCGGTTCACCGAAGCCATATCAAAGAAATCCGCGCTGGCCGCCGAGGCTGAAGTTTGACTTTTCGCTATCTTCACTGGGGCGCTGTTGGCGCTATCGCTGTTGTCATGGCCGCCAGCCTGGTCAGCCTGGGCCGGAACCTCATCTGTCAGTGCGGCTATATCAAGCTGTGGCACGGCGACGTTGTCTCATCCGAAAACTCGCAGCACATCTTCGACTGGTATTCGCCGTCGCATGTGCTGCACGGCCTGGTGTTCTACATGGCGCTGCATTTCCTGCTGCCAAAACTGGACATCGGCTGGCGGCTGGTCATGGCTGCGGCCATTGAGGCGGCATGGGAAGTCTTCGAGAACACAAGCTGGATCATCGACAAATACCGCGAAGACACCATCGCGCTGGATTATTACGGCGACAGTGTTGTGAATTCCCTGTCCGACATGGCCATGATGGTGTTGGGGTTCATCATTGCCGCCCGCGCCCCGGTTTGGCTGTCGGTATGCCTGTTCATCGCTGCAGAACTGGTTGTGGGGCTGATCATCCGTGACGGTTGGCTGCTCAATATCATCATGCTGCTGTATCCGCTTGACTGGATCCGGCAGTGGCAGGCGGGTTAAAGAGCTTGTGCAATGTGATGAATTGCACATTCGCGTGGTGCTGCATCGCCTAGGTTCGTCTCAACAACAAGGCGATGAACAAAAACAAAGCGGTTTCCCCTCCCCTGCAAACCGGGCACCGCAAAACCAAAAAACCAACATCGCCAAGGAAACAGCTGAATGTTCAGCCACTCAACGCCGGTACCACAGGACCTCCTCCCTCCCGATGGTACCGGCGAAGTTATGTCCGGCGCTGCATTCAGATTGTCTGCAACACCATTTTCAGAGATATATTGCGGAGCCCTCCTGATCACACCCGGTATTTTCAACGAATGTCATCACCCCGCAGACCAATCATTCTACCAGATGCCGTCACAGATGCATTCTGGCTGAGCTTCATCACCGCCTACTGCTATATCCGCCACCCATTTCTGACCAACTTCACCAGAACACAGCACCGCAGACTGCCTGCTCCAGCCTGCCCGGATCACCCGGTGGACAAGTTTCTGTGGCGCAAGATCTTCGATCGTGACCCCGCCACCACCACCATGAGTGACAAGCTTGCAGCCAAGCAGATCGCCAGCGATTTGTGTCCGGACATCAAGGTGCCAAGAACCCTGTGGGTTGGCGAACGGTTTGAAGACATTCCGCCTCACCTGATCGCCGGTGACGCGGTCGTCAAGACCACTCACGGGTCAGGATTCTTTCACATCATTCAGGATGGACATTACGATCGCCAGGACATGATAGCCAGGACACGGAAGTGGATGCGTACAGATTACAGCCGCTATTGCGGAGAGTGGAATTACCGCGGCATTGTCCGCAGATTGTTCGTGGAGGAATTTCTTACGCACGCAGACGACCGTCCGGTCAGCCTGGAAGCCAAAGTGTATGTTTTCGGCGAAACCGCACTTTACTGCTTTTGCTTCCACGACCGCCTGAGCGATCAGGCCCGCCAGAGTTTCTATGACGCCGATGGCAACGTCTTCGCATACACGCAATACCTGCACTACCCGGTTTCATTTGATCCACCGCCGTCCAGTCTGTCGCAGATGCTGAAAGTCGCCGAGCGGCTCGCGGGCGGAAGAGATCATGTCAGGGTGGATTTGTACGAGATCGATGGGGATATCTTTTTTTCGGAATTCACGTTCCACAGTATCGGCGGAAAACTTGGCTCTGCCGTGCAACGCGAACTACCGCAGGTAAACCGGCTTTGGGACCTGCGCAGGTCATGGTTTCTCACCCAAAGACATGGTGGTTGGCGCGGCGCATACGCCCGCTGGCTGAAATCACGACTTGACCGACGGGCCACGCAAACGCAGACGTGACGCGCGATCCGAAATCCGCTAGACAGGCGTCATGTTCACAACTTTTTTCCATGAGCTCAAAGCCGCCGGTGTGCCTGCCACACTGAAAGAGTACCTCACCTTGATGGAGGCGCTGGAGGCCAATATTGCCGGTTACCAGGTGGAGGATTTCTACTATCTGTCGCGCGCCACCCTGGTCAAGGACGAGCGCAATCTCGACAAGTTCGACAAGGTCTTCGGCCATGTGTTCAAGGGCATGGAAGGACTGTCACCGGAAGAACTGCTCGCCAACATTCCCGAGGAATGGCTGCGCAAGGTCAACGAGAAATTCCTCTCCGAGGAAGAAAAGGCGCAGATCGAGGCTCTAGGTGGGTGGGACAAGATCATGGAGGAGCTGAAGAAGCGCCTCGAGGAACAAAAAGGCCGCCACCAGGGCGGCAGCAAGTGGATCGGCACGGGCGGCACCTCGCCGTTCGGGGCGTATGGCTACAACCCCGCTGGTATCCGTATTGGCCAGGACAAGAACCGCAACAATCGCGCCATCAAGGTGTGGGACAAGCGCGAGTTCAGGGACCTGGATGATTCGCTGGAACTGGGAACCCGTAACATCAAGGTCGCACTCAGGCGCCTGCGCAAATTCGCCCGCGAAGGCGCACCCGAAGAACTCGATCTCGACGACACCATCCGCTCCACTGCCAACAAGGGTTACCTGGACCTGAAGCTGGTCGCGGAAAAACGCAATACCGTGAAAGTGCTGATCTTCTTTGATGTGGGCGGCTCGATGGACCCCTATATCCGCATGTGCGAGGAACTGTTCTCCGCTGCACGCGCGGAGTTCAAGCACATGGAGTACTTCTACTTCCACAATTGCGTTTACGAAAAACTCTGGAAGGAAAACCGCCGCCGGCATACCGCAGTGGAAAACACCTGGGACGTGCTGCACACCTATGGTTCCGACTACAAGGTGATCTTTGTGGGCGATGCCTCCATGAGCCCGTTTGAACTTACCCATTCAGGTGGTTCAGTGGAACATTTCAACGACGAGGCCGGAGCACTGTGGCTCAAACGCATCACCGATATCTATTCTCACTGTATCTGGCTGAACCCGTCCAACCCGAAATACTGGGGCTACACGCCGTCCATCGATTACATCAGGACGATGTTTGAAGGCCGCATGTTCCCGTTGACGCTGGAAGGCATAGACGAGGCCATCAGGGAACTGGTGCGCTAGAGCCCTACTGATGGATAGAATTTCCCTGACACTCTGGAATCGATCATCTTTATCCGATCAGATGATGCTCTGGTTTGGGTGATCAGGTCTTGCCGCTCACGCTTTGACCCACTATGTCAGGACGCATGTTTTTTGAAAAACTCACATCCCTGTTGGGCACCGGTGCGCCACGCGCCTCAAAACCCGACGTCAAGACCGCTGTTGCAGAACTGCTCGTCACTGCCTCGCTGATTGACGGCCACATGAACGAAGCGGAAATCGAGGCTTGCAACCGCTTGCTGAAAGCCAAGTTCGATCTGGACGACGCCGGCCTCGCAAAGCTCACAAGTGAAGCCCGGCAGGCAAGTGAAGATGCGGTTGATTTCTATCGCTTCACCAGTGCAATCAAGGACGTTTATGATCGCGACCAGCGAGAAACGGTCATGGAAATGCTGTGCGAGATCATTCTGGCCGATGGCAGGATTGACGAGGACGAAATGCATATGGGCTGGCGTATCGCCGGCCTGCTGGGCTTTGATAACCGCGAATGGATCACGATCCGCAAGCGGGTTGAGGATCGCGATTGAGAGCACCTCACAGGCCACGACCACAACAGCGCGACCCATCATGAACGTACACTGAACAAATCCATCAGCACATGTTCAAGGAGCAGTTCCTAACGTTACCGACAACCTGAAACCTGTTCAGGATCAACAGTAACAACAAGAAGGAATGCCCCGATGAAATACCTCAACATTGCCCTGGCCGCTGCCGTGCTGGCATTGTCGGTCCCCACGCTGATGACCAACACCGCATCTGCGTATCAGTGCCGCACCAACTACACCCAGGTCCAGGTTCACAAGCCGACCAGGTCGGCCGCCCGGGAACAGGCTCGCAAATCCTGGTCGATTAAAGTGAAAAACAATCTGGGTCAGGCGTGGTCCGTGTGGCAGATCGCCAAACACAAACGCAACAAATGCCACAAGGCCGGCCAGCGCTGGGTATGCAAGGCCAGGGCCAAGGCCTGTCTGTACGTTGTGCAGTAAACACCCGTCAACTCGCCCGCCGCGCCTTCATGGTGCGGCGGGATATGGTCTCGACCCATTGCAGGTGGATGCCGCTTCGAACATGACCGATGTTTAATGTTATGTCGCGCCGGATATCCTCATTCGGTCACGTCTTTCAGGTATTGAGACAACAATTCCACCAACCTCGGAGACACGACACATGAAGACAACTTCAAAGATTGCCATTGCAGCGGCCGCATTGATTGCGGTTGGCGCACTGGGAACCACAGCCTATGCCCATCGCCACGGCGGCGGATACGGCGGCGGCCAGCACGGTGGTGGTTATGGCGGCGGATACCATGAAGGCGGCTATGGCCGCGGCCACAAGCGCGGCCGGAAAGGCCACGGCATGCGCCATCACGGCCGGCAGATGCTGGAGCGTTATGATGCCAACAATGACAAGAAGATCACCCAGGACGAAATCAACACCAACCGGGAAGCATGGCACAAGGAATTCGACGCCAACAATGACGGCAAGTTGAGCCTCGACGAATTCAAGCAGCTTTGGCTGAAGGCCCGCGCCCGGCGCATGGTCAGGGAATTCCAGCGCTTTGACCGCGACGGAGATGCCGGTGTTACCCAGGAAGAGTACCTGAAGCCTATGGCCGATGTGGTCGAAATGCGCGATCGCAATGGAGACGGCGCCATCAGCCGTGAAGACATGGGCCGCCGGCACAAATCCCGCGACCGCATGATGCGCCGCGACGGTGGACGTCAGGACGCTGAAGAAGCCGAAGAAGCGTCCCCTGAAGGTGAAAACGACAACTAGTCGTTTGAGCAACTGCCAAGAGGCAGGTAAATCGGACCTTGTGTTCCAGATGAACCAGTCTTTTGCGGTACTCCCGACCGGATTGATACCCCTTCCCTTTCCGGCCGGGATTACATTTTACCAACAGCAAGACTGCGCTTCATATCGCCTGTCCGACCTGATCGCATTGCGCTGACCAGGAACCTGATAGGCATGCCATGTCAGTAGTCATGCCCCTGATGCGCAAATAGCAATACAGAAACCGGTAATGTTGGTTTAGGTTTCACACCACCATGACCCGGCACACGGAAATCAATATTGGCGACGCCACCGGCTGGAGAACACCGGTCAACCTGCTCATCCTGATGGTTGCGGCAAACGCCATCGCGTTTTCGACCTGGTCGGCACTATTGAACAATTTCGCCATCGAGGGAGCCGCCTTTACCGGCAAGGAAATCGGCATTCTCCAGTCGATCCGGGAAATTCCGGGCTTCTTGGCGTTCACCGCAGTCTTCATGTATTTTGTCTGGCGTGAGCAGACATTCGCAGTGCTGTCGCTTGCCCTGTGCGGGCTTGGCACCGCCATCACCGGGTTTTTCCCCACGGCGATGGGATTTTACATCACCACCTTCATCATGTCGGTGGGTTTCCACTATTTTGAGACCGTGCAGCAGTCACTGTCGCTGCAATGGTTGCCGAAAAACGAAGCGCCGCGCCAGCTTGGCCGCATCATCGCCGCGGGTTCATTTGCGACAATAGCGGCCTACGCACTGATCTTTCTCACCTGGAAACTGCTGCACCTGGACTTTTCATCGGTTTACCTGGCCGGCGGCGGCGTCACCATGCTGCTTGCAATTGTTGTCTGGTTCGGATTTCCGAAGTTCCGTGAAGCGGTACCGCAGCGAAAACACCTGTTCATGCGCAAGCGCTACTGGCTCTACTATGCCCTGACTTTCATGTCCGGCGCGCGCCGCCAGATTTTCATCGTGTTTGCCGGTTTCATGATGGTGGAGAAGTTTGGTTTCTCGGTCGCCGCCATCACCGGGCTGTTCCTCGCAAACGCCGTTTTCAACATGTGGGTTGCGCCGAAAATCGGCAACCTGATTGTCAAACTCGGTGAACGCCACATGCTGGCGCTGGAGTATATCGGCCTCATCGGTGTCTTCTTGGCCTATGCATTCGTCGAAAATCCGTGGATTGCCGCGTCACTGTATCTGGTGGATCACGCGTTCTTTGCCATGGCCATTGCGCAGAAGACCTACTTTCAGAAAATTGCCGACCCTGCGGACATGGCACCGACGGCAGGCGTAGCCTTTACCATCAATCACATCGCCGCCGTGGTAATCCCGGTCCTTTTCGGTCTCATCTGGCTGAACCATCCGTCATGGGTATTTCTGATTGGCGCAGCCATGGCAGCCATTTCACTCGTGCTGTCGCTTCTCATCCCGCGGGACCCTCACGAAGGCAATGAAACGCTGCTCAGCACCCCGGTTTCGGTTGCTGCGGCACCTGCCGAATAGGCTGGAACACAGGCACTGGAATTCCAGCTGCGTTCCCCGCAGGATCAGTATGGTTTTTGATTGAACTGATATCTCTCTAGTTTCACCCTCAGAAGACCAAAAGGGAAGCTGATCCATGACCACAATCCATCGCGCCAATGACCCCCTGCTGCAGCCTTACCAGCTGAAGCACCTGACCTTGCGCAATCGCTTCATGTCCACATCCCATGAACCCAATTTTCATGATCACGGCATGCCCAAGGATCGCTATATCCGCTATCATGAAGAAAAGGCCAAGGGTGGTATCGCCTTGACCATGACCGCCGGCTCGGCAGTTGTCTCGCGGGATTCTTCACCGGTTTTCGGCAATCTTCACGCCTACAAGGACGAGATAGTCCCGTGGTTGAAGCGCATGGCCGACGCCTGCCACGAACACGGTTCTGCCTGCATGATCCAGTTGACCCATTTGGGCCGCCGGACCGTCTGGAACGGGGCAGACTGGCTGCCGGTCGTCTCTCCCAGCAATATCCGCGAACCGGCCCACCGGGCATTTCCCAAGATCATGGAAGACTGGGACATGGACCGGATCGTGCGCGACTATGCCGATGCTGCCGAGCGGGTGAAGGAAGCCGGTCTCGACGGGTTTGAACTGGAATGTTACGGCCACCTGCTCGACAGTTTCTGGTCTCCGGCCATCAACAACCGCGAAGACGAACACGGCGGATCGCTGGACAACAGGTTGCGCTTTACCCATCGGGTGCTGGAAGCCATTCGCGATCGGGTTGGCCCCGATTACATTGTCGGTCTCCGCCTGGTTGCGGACGAAGACATGGAAAAGGGCATATCGCGCGACGAGGGCCTGGAAATATGCCGGCGCATGATCGCCACCGGGCATATCGACTTCCTCAACATCATCAGGGGCCACATTGAACATGACGGGCCGCTGTCGCGCGTCATCCCGGTCACCGGCATGGCGTCTGCCCCTCACCTCGACTTCGCCGGCCAGGTACGGATGGAAACAAAGTTTCCGGTATTCCATGCAGCGCGCATTACCGACGTCGCCACCGCGCGTCACGCGGTTGCCGAAGGCAAGCTCGACATGGTTGGCATGACGCGGGCACACATTGCCGACCCTCACATTGCCAGGAAGGTGGCTGAAGGGCGCGAAGACGAAGTGCGTCCCTGCGTTGGTGCAACCTATTGCCTTGACCGCATATACGAAGGGCGCGGCGCCACCTGCATTCACAATGCAGCAACCGGGCGCGAAGCCAGCATGCCGCACACCATATCCGGGACCACCGGCAAACAGCGCCATGTCGTTGTGGTTGGGGCCGGTCCGGCAGGGCTTGAAGCATCCCGCGTCTCGGCCGAGCGCGGCCACAGGGTAACACTGCTTGAAGCTGCACCTCATGCGGGCGGTCAGATCCGGCTGGCTGCACAGGTCAAGCGCCGCTCGGAACTGATCGGCATCGTCGACTGGCGCCTTGCGCAACTGCAACGCCTTGGCGTTGAGGTGCGCTATAATACATACGCCGAAGCCAGCGACATAATTGCGCTGAACCCTGACGTGGTCATCGTCGCCACTGGCGGGTTGCCGCGCGAGGATGCCATTGCCGAAGGCGCCGAACTTGCCACGTCAAGCTGGGACGTCATTTCCGGAGATGCCAGCATCAGTGAAGACGTTCTGCTCTTTGACGACAACGGAGCCCATCCGGGCATGGCGGCAACCGAAGTCATCATGGCAAAGGGCGCGAAGCTGGAAGTGGTGACACCGGAGCGCATGTTTGCACCTGAAATCGGCGGCCTGAACCTGGTGCCCTACATCGAAAAACTGCAAAATCATGGCGCTGTCATCACCACCATGACGCGGGTGCAGTCGCTCAGGCGCGAGGGCAACAAGATCGCGGCTGTTTTCACCAGCCCCTACAATGCGGCTCAACTGGGCGAGCGCCTTGTCGACCAGGTCGTGGTCGAATATGCGACATCACCCATGGATGAGCTGTATTTCGCCCTCAAACCGGACAGCAGCAATGGCGGTGAAGTGGACTATGAAGCCCTTGTTGCCGGGCAACGCCAGCAGGTCGTGCGCAATGATGCGGCAAGCTTTCAGCTGTTTCGCATTGGCGACGCAGTGGCCGCGCGCAACATCCATGCCGGCATTTATGACGCGCTGCGTCTGTGCAAGGACTTGTAAGGAGAAGCATTGTATCGCTCACGCCAGCAGCCCTTCGGCTGCGCTCCGCGGGGGCGGGCCTGACCGGCCCGAGACCCGTCGGGTCTAGTTGGAGTTATCTTATATCGCTCACGCCAGCAGCCTTCGGCTGCGCTCCGCGGGGGCG
>CAYRLR010000046.1:0-10319 GCA_964424975.1 uncultured Anderseniella sp. | reverse complement strand
AACCGCAAGAGGCAAAACCTTGATCCGCATCCTTCTTGTTCTGCTTGCCCTGGCTGCAGCCTGCATACCCGGCTGGCAGACGGCACATGCCGGCCCGGCCGGTCCTGTCATGCTGGCCCAGGCCGACACGGCCGCGACCCCGACGGTAAAACCTGGACAGCTTTTGTTGCAGCGCCGGAAAAGTGCAAACGGCACGGATCTGGTGCCGACTTTCACTGGAAATCCGGTTGAATGGGTCAAGGCAAAACAGCGGGCCTTTTACGGCAGGATGTCTGCATCTCTGAGCGCCATGAAGCGCGGGTCACCCTGGTCGGCAGCCCTGACCTTGATGGCCCTGAGCTTTGCCTATGGCATCCTGCATGCCGCAGGCCCCGGCCACGGCAAGGCCGTGGTGTCGGCATGGCTGCTGGCAAATGAGCGCCAGTTACGGCGCGGCGTGATGATCTCCTTCATGGCCGCCTTCATCCAGGCCGTTACCGCCATAGTTCTGGTGTCAGCGTTATTGCTTACCGTGAGCGCAGCAGCCAGCACGGCCAAGTCCATGGCACTGGCGCTGGAGGCGGCAAGCTACGGGCTGATTGCGCTGACCGGCCTGTGGCTGATCTGGCAAGCGGTGCGCCCACGCTTTGCCATGGTTGCCGCAACTGTCGAAGGCCACGGCAATCATGATCATCATCACCACGACCATCATCATGATCACGATCATGAACACGGGCCCGACTGCGGATGCGGTCACGCCCACATGCCGTCGGCCAGTGAGCTTGATCAGCCTGTGAGTTTCTGGAAATCCCTCGGCATCGCCTTTGCTGTTGGCATCAGGCCGTGCACCGGAGGCATCCTGGTGCTGCTGTTCTCATCGGCGCTGGGGCTTTACTGGGCGGGCGTGGCCGCAACGCTGGTCATGGCACTTGGCACAGCCATTACGGTTTCAACCATTGCCAGCCTCGCCGTGAAATCACGCGATGTGGCATTGAGGTATTCAGGTCACAACGCCGTATGGCTCGACCGCACGGCCTTTGGCCTGAAACTGCTGGGTGGACTGTTCATCGCCTGTGTTGGCGGGTTATTGTTCTGGGCAACCGCCACCAACACCATGCCGATGATCTGAAAGTTTCATCATGTACCGTTTCATCAAAACCCTGTTTGCCGGCCTCGCCGTGCTGCTGTGCCTCTGCGCGCCGGCGCTGGCGCAGGTCACCGAAGGCGACGATGGGCCCTTGCGCTTTGGCCGCTTCGAACACCAGGGCAAAATTCACCATGGCTTTATCTCGTTCGGCGGCGTTCACACGCTGACCGGCGGTTTCTTCGACAAGGAAACCGTTGTTACCGGCAACATCATTCCGCTGGATGAGGTGAAGGTGCTGGCACCTGTCCTGCCCGGCAAAGTGATCGGCATCGCGCTGAACTACAAGAGCCACGGCGGCGGCGGCGGTGACCTGCAGTTCTTCGCCAAACTGCCATCGTCGATCATCGGACATGAAGACACCATCCTCCCGCCCAAAGGCTCGACCAATCTGCACTATGAGGGCGAGATGGTCATCGTCATGGGCGCGCGGGCAAAGAACGTGTCTGAAGCCAATGCCTTGTCGTACGTGTTTGGTGTCACTGCCGGAAATGACATCACCGAGCGCAGCTTCGGATCAGGCGGGTTCACGGTCCTGAAGTCCAAGGGGTCCGACACGTTTGCGCCGCTTGGACCGTGGATTTCTCCGGGACTGACCATCGACAATCTGAAGTTTGAAACACTGGTCAACGGCAAGACGGTCCAGAAGGGATCGACCAGCCAGATGATCCATTCATCCGCCAGGATCATTTCCGAACTATCGCGCTACATGACGCTGGAACCGGGCGATGTGATCTACACCGGCACCGCCGGCACCACTGGCGCCCTGAAGCAGGGCGACGTGGTGGAGGTGCGGCTGGAAGGCATCGGACGGCTGCGCAATACGGTCGGCCCGACACCTGAATAGTCTATTCTGATCGACCTGTTACTCTTTCGACGTGGCCTTTTTGCCCATGGCGGTAACCGCTCCGGTCATTTTCTCGATCACCGGTGCAGCGGCGTCCAGGCCGTAGCGCGCCTTGAGAACAGCAGGATCAGTCACGGCGAGCCATGTCTTGCCGGCATCATCCGTCCACGCAAGCGCCTTCATCGGCAGATCAAAACCGGCTTCGCGATTTATTTTCATCAAGGGAGTGCCAAGCTTGGGATTGCCAAACAGCAAGAGCTGCGTCGGCGCCATGTCTTCGCCGATCTTCTTCGCACCGGCGGCATGATCGACACGGGCAAACACGGTAATGCCCTTGGCCTTGAAGATCGCTTCCAGCCGGTCCAGCGTGGTCGCCGCATCATGCGCACTTGCCATCTTTATGGTGCCGTTTGCGCTGTCGCCGGCCAGCGCCGGCGCAACCGCCATTGCAAGAGAAACTGCGGCAGCGGCTAAAAATGACTTGATCATGAGTGAACTCCTCGAAGCTTGAAAACGTAATACCGAATCTAGTAATGTATGGAACGTGCTCATGTCATGCTGTTGCAAGGCTGAACACAAGTCACAATCTCGTGGGGGGACGACATGCAGCCAACAGATGACAACACTTATTTTCCACCTGGTCAGTGGCTTGTTCTGGCGGCTTTCATCATATTGTGCCTTGCCGTGGCAGCCATTGCCGGCTGGGCCACATCGCAGTCGGTTGCCACCTGGTACCTGACATTGAACCGTCCGTCATGGACACCGCCCAACTGGTTGTTCGCGCCGGTATGGACCACCCTCTATATCATGATGGCGGTAGCCGCATGGCGGATATGGCGCAGCGGCGGCGGTTTCTCCGGAAACGCTCGTTCTGCCCTGGTTATGTTCTTCGTTCAGCTTGCATTGAATTTCGCATGGTCATTCGCGTTCTTTGGTGCCCGCTCACCCATCCTTGGCCTGGCGGTGATCATCCTGCTGTGGCTTGCCATCGCGGCAACAATTTCAGCGTTCCGGCCAATTGACCGCCTTGCAGCATGGTTGCTGGCGCCATACCTGGTCTGGGTCAGCTATGCGACCGCGCTCAACTTCGCGATCTGGACCCTGAACTGACCAGCTACACCAGAAGACGTCATCATTGATCCCGCGCTGTCGAAAGTCCTGGATCGGCTGTGAACCGTCAATGCGCCAATTGCCCGTGTCGGACGCGTCCTCACCCTCTTCAAGCAACACCATGCCAGGGTTTGCATTTATCGGATTCGGCTGCCATTCGACTGTTTTTAATTGACTGATCAATTAAAAAAAATATCCTGCAGCAGAACTCAACGCTCAATGTGAGGTGAAATGCCGAAACTTGGCATGGGTCCGGTACGCCGGAACCAACTGATAGAAGCTGCAATATCGTCGCTGCACGACTATGGGTATGCAGACACCACCGTTGCGCGCATTGCCAAGAAGGCCGGGGTTTCCTCCGGCATCGTGCATCATTATTTCGATGGCAAGGACGATCTGCTGTTTGCCACCATGCAGCACATGCTGCGCGATCTGAGGGCAGAAACGCTCAAGCGCCTGAAGCAGGCGCAGACACCGCGCGGCAGACTGTCGGCGATTGTCGAGGCAAACTTTGCACCAAGCCAGTATTCGCCGGATGTCATGACCGCCTGGCTGGCCCTGTATGGCTCGGCCCGCCAGTCGGCGAACCTCACCCGTATTCTCAGACTGTATGATGCACGGCTGAAATCCAATTTGAGTGACGCATTCAGAAAACTCACCGACCCGGACACAGCCGCAGAACTGGCGCTGGGCGTTTCAGCCCTGATCGATGGCGTATGGCTGCGCGCAGCCCTGTTTGGCGACATCTACAATCGCGATACAGCCATTCATCTCGTCGAGTCCTATATCGACAGCCAGCTTCCTCCCACACATTGAGACTGCCATGAGCGACGCCACATTCGACTACATCATCATCGGCTCCGGCTCGGCAGGCTCCGTGCTTGCCAACCGCTTGACGCAGGACGGCAAGCACACCGTGCTGGTGCTTGAATATGGCGGCAGCGATATTGGCCCCCTGATCCAGATGCCGTCAGCCCTGTCGATTCCACTGAATACGAAAACCTACAATTGGGGCTATTCGTCCGAACCGGAACCGGCCCTGAACAATCGCCGCATCACGGCACCGCGCGGCAAGGTGATTGGCGGATCATCCTCCATCAACGGCATGGTGTATGTGCGCGGCCATGCCCGGGACTTTGACACATGGTCGGAAATGGGTGCCACCGGCTGGGCCTACGCCGATGTGCTGCCCTATTTCAAGCGCATGGAGACCTCGCACGGCGGCGAAGACGGCTGGCGCGGATCCGACGGTCCGATGCACGTCACCCGTGGCGAGCAGGACAACCCGCTTTACCAGGCCTTCGTCGAGGCTGCCGAACAGGCCGGATACCCAACCACTGCCGACTATAATGGCCGCCAGCAGGAAGGCTTTGGCGCGATGGAAATGACGATCTGGAAAGGACGTCGATGGTCATCGGCCAACGCCTATCTGAAGCCCGCCCTCAAGCGCAGCAATCTCGAATTGATCACCCGCGCAAAGGCGCGCCGGATTGTGCTGCAGGACAAGCGGGCCACCGGCGTGGAATATCAAAAGGGGCGCAGCATCAAAACCGCCCATGCCCGCCGCGAAGTGATCATTGCGGCGAGCGCCTTCAACTCTCCGCACCTGTTGCAGGTATCCGTCATAGGCGACGCAGAGACATTGAAGGCGGCAGGCATCGAGCCGGTACACCACCTGCCTGGAGTGGGTGCCAACCTGATGGATCACCTGGAAGTCTACTTCCAGCTGCACTCCAAGCAACCGGTGACGCTGAACACCAGACTCGGCCTCGTTTCAAAGGGGCTGATCGGTCTGCAATGGCTGTTGTTCAAGACCGGTCTCGGCGCCACCAATCACTTTGAATCCGCCGGTTTCATCCGCTCGCGTGCCGGCATTGAGTACCCTGATATCCAGTATCATTTCCTGCCCGGCGCCATCGCCTACAACGGAAAACCCGCCACCACGGGGCATGGTTTCCAGATGCATGTCGGCCCCAACAGGTCAACATCGCGCGGCTCGGTAACACCCGTCAGTGCGAGCCCGGATGATGCCCCGCGACTGACCTTCAACTACATGTCCAAAGACGAAGACTGGGCGGATTTTCGCTCGTGCATTCGCCTGACCCGCGAAATCATTGCGCAACCCGCAATGCAGGCGTTTGCCAACGGCGAAATTCAGCCCGGCGAAGAGGTGACCAGTGATGCGGCCATCGACAACTTCATCCGCGAGCATGCCGAAAGCGCTTACCATCCGTGCGGCACCTGCAAGATGGGATCCGTGAACGATCCCATGGCGGTCGTCGACCCGCAGTGCCGCGTTATCGGCATTGAGGGTTTGCGGGTAGCCGACAGCTCGATTTTCCCGTCCATCACCAACGGCAATATCAACGGACCGACCATGATGGTGGGAGAAAAGGCATCCGATCACATTCTCGGCCTCGATCCGCTGCCGCCCTCCAACCAGCAACCATGGATCAACCCTGACTGGCAAATTTCGCAACGCTGATACCGAGGTAATCGGTATAGACTCGCCTGATGAGCAACGGGGCTGAGACAATTATCAAGGCGGACAAACCACCGGCGCGGCTGAGCGACAAGATGGTGGCCGGCTGTCTGCTGGGCATCAGCCTGTTCGAGCTGATCGAACTGCACGCGCATATCGCTGCCGCAGGCACAATTGCAGCCGTGCTGCTGGTGCTGTTCCTGCTGGTCGGCCAGGCCCGGATGGGCTTGCGTGAACGCTATCTGATCAGCCTTGCCGTGACAGCAACAGTTTGTGCTGTCCTGTTTTCCGATACGCCGCTGGCCCTGATCGAAAGCGGCTTTACACAGGCAACCTATCTGGCAGCCTTCATGCTGCTGCTGGCATTGTTGCGCGATGGCGCGGTCACATCCCCTTCCGTGCTGAAACTCGGACGTTATCTGACGCACCGTCCGCCTGGCCAGCGTTACATCGCCATTCACGCCGGCGGGCATGCTCTCGGCATGATCCTGAATTTCGGGGCCCTCAGCCTGCTGGGACCACTGATCCAGCGCGGCATCCGGGTAGATGCGGAGACCAATCCGGAACTGGCGCAATGGCGCGAACGCCGCCAGATGTCGGCTCTGGTGCGCGGGTTTTCATGGATTATCGCATGGTCGCCAACCGCCGTTACGCAGGCGCTGGTGGCCAGCGTGGTGTCGGGGTCAAGACCGCTGATCATGGCTGCCATCGGCTTCGGCATATCATTGGGCATAGTTGTCATTGGATGGGCAGAAGACCGCGTTACCGGCAAACGTGCACGCGCAACACTGGCGTCCCATGATGCACTGCCGCACCCGGAGACGACGACGGAACTGTTTCCCTGGCAGGCAGCCAAACGGTTTGGCCTGGTATGTGCTGCCCTGGCAGGCATTTCACTGGTGCTGATACTGGCCACCGGCTCAAAGGTCGTTCCGGCCCTGATGCTGGCGAGTCCGGTGGTGACAGCCGTGTGGATCTGGTTCCAGTGCAGAGACACTGACGCCCACACCGCGGCCACGATTGCCCGCATCAAGGACATAGCCAGCACATCCATTCCCGCCGGGTCACCCGAAGCAGTTACGCTGTCTGCAGCCGGATATATCGGCATTGTGGCAGCCGGGCTGACCAACGCGCCGGTACTGGCAGAGTTTGCCGGGTTGCAGACCTGGTCACCGATTGCGGTTTATCTCACCATCATGCTGATTGTGCCAATCGCCTCAAACCTGGCCATGCCGCCAATGCTGACGGTTACGTTCATGGGCTCGCTGTACTCTGCCCTGCCGGACAGCCAGCTTGATCCAACCCTGCTGGCCACTGCACTGGCGCTGGGCTGGACCTTGAATCTGACGGCGTCTCCGTTTGGCGCCACCGCCCTTATACTGAGCCGCATAACCGGCATTCCAGGCACAACGCTTTCGTGGCGGTGGAACGGCATGTTCACGATCGCTGCGTTTTTCTGGGCGGCCCTGGTGCTTGGCTGCATAAGTTTGCTGGCCGGTTAATCCTTATATTGCAAGCCCGCTTGCCACGACGGCCAGATCAACGCATCATGCGATCCATTGAGCCCGGCATGTGTATCCGCCGAGGCTTGCAAAGCCTGCCCGAAGACAACCGGGCAATGTCTGATCCAGGGAGTAAAAACGACATGATGAAGAAACTACTTGCCACAACCGCGCTGGTGGCCTTTGCCGCCACGTCCACACTGACCATCGCCCATGCGGCCGAAGTCGACGGTCCGGAAGTCAAGTGGAACGTATCGCTGTGGGGCAAACAGCGCGCCTTTACGGCAGGGTTCGAAAAACTGGCCGAACTGGTCGACGCCAAGACCGACGGCAAGTTCACCATGACATTGCATTATGGTGCAGCGCTTTCGAAATCCCGCGAGAATCTTGACGGCATTTCCGTTGGCGCGTTCGAAGCCGCCATGACCTGCAACTTCTATCACCCGCAGAAAAACCCCGGGCTCATGGTGTTGACCATGCCGTTCCTGCCAATGTCCAGCTGGGACGACAATCGCAATATCCGCGATGCCGTTTATGCGCACCCCGACATCATCAAGGAGCACGCCCAGTGGAACGCCATGCTCTACATGTCATCCTACCTGCCGCAGTATGAATTCCTCGGCAAGGGCGAGCCGCCAATGAAACTTGAGGACTGGAAGGGCAAGACCGTGCGCGCCGGTGGTGGTGTCGGCAAGGCCATGAAAGTCATGGGGGCGACGCCAACCAGTTCGACGGCAACAGAAGTCTATACCGGTGTTCAGCAGGGTACCATGGACGCGGCCTCATTCCCGTTCACCTACTCTCACGTGGCTTACAAGATCCACGAAGTGACCGACTGGTTTACCTCCAATCTGTCACCAGGCACGTCAGACTGCCCGTTGATCCTGTCCAAGAGCGCGTTTGACGCGCTTCCCGAGCAGTACCAGAAACTGCTGATGGATGTGAAAGACGAAGCTGCCAAAGCCCAGATCCAGGCCTATATCGACATCGACAAGGTCAATCTGCCGATGCTTGAGGCAAAGCTGAAGAAGGTGACCTACACCGAAGAACAGCTTGACGCGTTCCGGGCCGCAGCAGGCAAACCGGTGATCGAAGAGTGGATCAAGGAAAATGAGGGCAAGTTCGATGCCAGGGGACTGGTTGAACTGATCTATTCCACGGTTGGCAGAAAGTACGAGTAACCAACACACAAACCGCCCCCGGATCCTGACATTACCGCAAACAGAGTAGCGCAGGGTCCGGGGCGACTGTAATTGAACTTCGTCTGGGGAGGCGTGACGTGGTGGACAAATCATCTGACCATGATGACGGGCTGGGCAGGCTGCTGACACGAGCAGACCGGCTGCTTGCGCCCATTGAAGATGCGCTGAACCTGCTGTCCGGGCTGCTGATTTTCGGCCTGATGTTTCTGGGCATGCTGCAGATCGTTCTGCGCACGGTTTTCCGCACGCCGATATTCGGATACATCGACATAGTCGAAGCCACCATGGTTGCCTTTGCGCTGCTGTCGATCTCGCAGGTGCAGCGCCTCGGCGGCCATGTTCGCATGGAAATCGTGGTCGGTTACCTGAAAGGCGCAGCGCTGTGGGCAGCCGAAACCATCGGGGTCGCGGTGCAGATTGTGATCGTCGCCATCCTGATCCCCTACTCCTACGATCATTTTTTCCGGTCGTGGAGCTTCGGTGATTCAACCATCGACATCGAGCTCCCCACATGGCCGGCCAAATTGCTGGTACCGGTCATGCTGGGTGTGCTGCTGATACGGCTGGTTATCCAGTTGCTGGGTTACATTCGCCTGACCGTAAACCCCGCCCTCACCCCTGTCGCCGTGCCGGTCATGAAGACGGTGGAACAGCAGGCAGAAGACGAGATCAGGGGAGCGAGCGCACCATGATCATCGGTCTTGACGCCTTCACCACGGGCATTGTCGGCGTATGCCTGCTTATCGTGCTCGTCTTGTTGGGAGTGCGCGTATTCGCTGCGGCTGCCATTTCAGGTTTCCTGGGCTTGCTGGAACTCAAGGGCTGGCATGTGGCGGCCTCGATAGCGGGCCAGATTCCGCACTCCAAGACCGTCACCTATCCCCTGTCGGTACTGCCCCTGTTTATTCTGATCGGCTTCCTGGCGTTCTATGCCGGTCTGACCTCGCGCCTGTTCGAGGCCGCGCGCCGCTGGATGGGCTGGGTTCCGGGCGGGCTGGCTGTCGCCACCGTCATGGCCACGGCAGGTTTTGCAGCGGTCTCGGGCGCTTCAACTGCCACCGCAGCGGTGTTTTCCCGCGTCGCCATCCCGGACATGCTGAAAAACGGCTATGACAGGCGACTGACCGCCGGTGTCGTCGCTGCCGGCGGCACGCTGGCCTCGCTCATTCCGCCCTCTGCCATTCTGGTCATCTACGCCATCATCGTGGAACAGTCAGTCGGCAAGCTGTTGCTGGCCGGTTTCCTGCCGGGGCTTTATTCAGCGGTGATCTATGTCATCCTGATTGTCGGCATGTGCTGGTGGAACCCTAAACTGGGCCGCCCGATCAGCGGCTTCACCTGGAAACAGCGCTTCGAAAGCATCCCCGGCACGCTGCCGATATTCGTGGTTGTCGGCATCATCTTTTCGGCCATTTATACAGGTTCGGCCACGCCCACCGAGGCTGGAGCGCTGGGTGCAATGGTGGTTTTCCTGTTCTATGTCTGGCGTGCATTCCGCGAGAACGAGTTGTCGAAAATGTCAGGTCGCCTGAAAGAGGCGCTGATCGAGACAGCCCGGCTTTCGGCGATGATCTTCACCCTGATCTGGGGTGTGTTCCTGTTCGTCCGCTTCCTCGGGTTTGCCGGGTTGCCGGCGGCGTTTTCCGCCTGGGTGGTCACGCTGGACGTACCGCCGATTGTGATCATGATCTGTATCCTGCTGGCCTATGCAGTCCTCGGCATGTTCATGGACGCCATCGGCATGCTCATCCTGACACTGCCCGTGGTGTACCCGGCGGTGATCGCGCTGGGGTATGATCCGATCTGGTTTGGCATCATCGTCGTCAAGATGGCTGAAATTTGCCTGATCACGCCGCCTATCGGATTAAACTGTTTCGTGGTTGCAGGCGTCACGCGCGACCTGACCGACGACGAGGGCAACTCGCTGCAAATCCCTTTGCAGGATGTGTTCCGCGGCATCGGCCCGTTTTTTGTCGCCGATGTCATTACTGTTGCCGGCCTGCTGGCATTCCCCGGCATCATCACCTGGCTGCCAAGCCTGATGGATTGACCA
>CAYRLR010000045.1:8838-10491 GCA_964424975.1 uncultured Anderseniella sp. | reverse complement strand
GGCCACATCATCGGCCAGTAGCTGGTGGACAGCGAAAGCCGCAGCTTGTGGCCCTTCGGCACGGTGCGCGCCACGTCATCCAGCCTGATGCGGCAGAAATATTTCTGGCCCGGTTCCAGGGCCTCGGGGTGTTCGTGACTGACGATGTGGGTGAGGTTCTGCAGGCCATAGGTAATGCGTGAAACGCTGCCGTCCGGGCGCACATCGTTCAGCCGCACGGCCAGCAGGGCAATCGGCTGGTCGCTGGTGAACTCCAGTTCCAGCTCGGCCTGGCCGACCAGGTCCAGGTCGCTTCCCAGAACCGGTGTGTCAAACGCCAGCGACCCTGCATCGTCGCGGGCCTGGTCACCGGCAAACTCCGGGCCCAGCCAGATGACGCAGAACTCGCCGCCGTCACGACCCGTTGTCTGGGGTGAGCTCAGGCTCATGGCCTCATCATCACCGGGCTCCTCGCGCAGGCCTTCTAAAGTGAGGTACAGACGGTTGGCGCGGCTCGACGGACCGGGCCAGCCCGGTTCCGATATCCACTTGCCGGGAATGTGGGCCGGCAGGGCCGCCGGTGGTGTCGACGCCATCACATAGGCCCGCACGGCGGGGTCGCGCAGCACGCCGGTCGCTTCGCCCTTCAGCCAGAAATCCCACCATCTCAGGGCCTCCTGCAGAAAGCCGATGCGCGGTCCGGGAACCGCGATATGCGGATACTTGTGCGCCCACGGCCCGACAATGGCCTTCACCGGTGCCTTCAGGTTTGCCACCATGCGAAACACCGCGTTGGAATAGGCGTCATTCCAGCCGCCGACAGCCAGCACGGCAGCTTCAATGCCTGCATAGTCCTCACACACCGAGCCATGCTTCCAGTAGGCATCACGGCGTTGATGCTGCAACCATCGCGCCGCCAGGAAAGGTTCGTTCTCCAGGCGCTGCATCCAGGTGTCGAACCAGCCGTCGCCCACCAGTGCCGGGTCCGGCGGGCGCGAGGAATACGACAGCATGGTCGCGCCCCAGCCCAGGTTTTCATTGATCAGGCAGCCGCCCTTGTAGTGAATGTCATCTGCATAGCGGTCGTCGGTCGAACACAGGGTAATGACAGCCTTGAGCGGTTCAGGCCGCATGGCGGCGATCTGCAGGCCGTTGAAGCCGCCCCACGAGATGCCCATCATGCCGACATTGCCGGTACACCAGCCCTGCTCGGCCAGCCAGTTGATCACTTCGACACCGTCATCCAGTTCGCGCTGGCTGTATTCGTCCTCCAGCACACCATCGGATTCGCCGCAGCCGCGCATGTCGACACGCACCCCTGCATAGCCGTGGCCTGCAAAATACGGATGCGTGAGTTGGTCACGCTCCATGGTGCCGTCGCGCTTGCGATAGGGCAGGTACTCCAGGATGGCGGGAACCGGATTGTCTTCAGCATCCACGGGCAACCAGATCCGCGCCGCCAGCCGGGTGCCGTCAGACATGGGTATCCACTGGTTTTCGATCTCGCGTACCGCTCGTGGGAACTGGTTGATGATGGTTGTCATTGCGACATCTCCGAAATGGCGCCGACGATGGCGCGAAACATGGCTTCAGCTGCGCACGACGTGTGCCGTGCCCGCAAACAGGCATGCACCAGTTCCGGTTCGTGGCGCACCTGGGCAGTGATACCGGCTG
>CAYRLR010000045.1:0-8738 GCA_964424975.1 uncultured Anderseniella sp. | reverse complement strand
AAACAGGCATGCACCAGTTCCGGTTCGTGGCGCACCTGGGCAGTGATACCGGCTGCGCGCAGGCAATCGGCATAGTCGAAACAGTCATCGCGCAGCGGGTCCCATTCGCACGCCACCAGAAACGCCGGCGGAAGCCCGTCAAAGTTTTCTTCCAGCAGCGGCGCGAAGAATTTGGACGATCGGTTGTCCCGCGCGTCCGCTCCCAGGTAGGCCTGCTCGTAATCGTCCATGTCGGCTGTGGTCAGCCCCGGTGCATTGCGGCGCGACAGGTAGGAGCCGCGCGATCTGTCGCCGCCGAACGCCGGGTAAATCAACACCTGGCCAGCCGGCATGGCCTGAGCGTGGTCACGCCTTGCCAGGCAGGTCGCCGCCGCCAGGTTGCCGCCCGCCGAATCCCCGGCAAGCACGATCCGGCCAGGATCGATCTCCAGCCTGCTGGAATTGTCGAAGACCCAGCTGGTCGCGGCCACGCAATCATCGAATGCAGCCGGAAACACGTGCTCCGGCGCAAGCCGGTAGTCGACAGCGATCACCGTGACACCGGCATCGTGTGCAATGCCGCAGCAGATGTCGTCGTGACTGTCGAGACCGCCCAGGATGAAGCCGCCGCCATGCATGTAGATGACGCAGCCGCCATTGGCATTATCCGGCACATAGCGGCGCAAAGGTATATCGCCGGCCGCGCTGGGACAGGTCAAATCGCTCACCTGCATCGCGTCGGGACGCCCGGCATGAAAGTGTGCACACAAATTGTCGTAGCACCGGCGCTGGTCGTCCAGCGTCATCCGGGTTGTGTCTGCCGGGTAAAACTGCGCTCCGGCCTCCATGAAGGCCCAGATGCCGGCTTCATCGGGGCCGGGTCGCGGATCGTCCTGCAAGACTGTCATATTGCCATGGCATCGTTTTATGATCATGTTTCCTTTTATGATCTGGAACCGGCAAGTACCTGACGACGACTCACGCAACCAGTCTCGCAATGATGAGACCGGTCGCACGCGACTGCAACCCGATACTGCAGCTATTCTGGATGCCGTCACGCGGGCGGTGCCGGACCCATTCTTCATGGTGGATGCAACCGGCACCATCGTTTCGCACAACTCGCCGGCAACCGACCTGACCGGCCAGGACATGATCGGCCAGCACCTGTCACAGCATATCCGGGCTCCGGCAGTGCTGGAGGCAATAGACCGGGTTGTCGAAACCGGGGCACCGGATCAGGTGCATTATGAGCGCCGCTCCGGCGGCGGCAGATTGTTCGAGGTGTTCATTACCCCGGTTGCGCCAGCCGGCGGGGAGCGATTGCCTGCAGTAACGGTGCTGCTGCGCGACCTGAGCACACAACAGAAGCTCGAAAAGATGCGGGCAGATTTCGTGGCCAATGCCAGCCATGAACTGCGCACACCACTGGCATCGATGACCGGTTTCATCGAGACCCTGCAGGGCTCGGCGAAAAACGATGCAAAGGCGCGCGACAGGTTTCTCGGTAGGATGCTGGAACAGGCCCATCGCATGCGTCGCCTGATCGATGACTTGCTGTCATTGTCGCGAATAGAAATGAACCTGCACCGCACACCGTCGGATCAGGTCGACATGTCTGAAGTTGCCCGCTACTGCGTGGAGATCCTGGCGGTGCGGGCATCTGAAACCAGGTGCGACATCCGCGTGGATGCCCCCCCGGGCATGATTGTCACCGGCGAGCGGGACGAGTTGATCCAGATAACGCAAAACCTCATCGAAAACGCCATCAAGTACGGCGCGTCCGGCCGCGGCGTGGATGTGTCGGTGGCCCGCAATGCCAAGCGCGGACGCATTGAACTTGCCGTGACCGATTATGGCGCCGGCATTGATGCCGAGCACCTGCCCAGGCTGACGGAGAGATTCTACCGGGTAAGCGTGCAGGAGAGCCGATCCGGCGGCGGCACCGGCCTCGGACTGGCCATTGTGAAACACATTGCGCTGCGCCATCGCGGCCAACTCGACATCACATCGCGCAAGGGCGAAGGCAGCACCTTCAAGTTTCACCTGCCTGCCGCCGGTCCCGTGACAGAAGCTGCAGAATAAATTCAATTTTATCAACTACTTGATCTGTCATCAGATTGTCATGTAACTGTCACACTATTGCATGGTCGCAGTCATATGGGTTGCCCCGTTAGCTTTGAAAGGGTGCTCGTGAAGAGCCTCTCGTTCAACCTCAAATAGTCACATCAGGGAAATCATCATGCTCAAACGCACCCTTCTTACAGCCACTGTCGCGTTGGCTGCCATTACAGCAGCAACTGCTGCACAGGCTCGCGACCAGATTCGCATTGTCGGATCTTCAACGGTTTATCCATTCACCACAGCGGTTGCCGAACAGTTCGGCAAGTCAGCCGGCAAGACGCCGGTTGTCGAGTCCACCGGCACCGGCGGCGGCATGAAGCTGTTCTGCGCTGGCGTTGGCGCAGAACATCCCGACCTGACCAACGCGTCACGCGCGATCAAGAAGTCGGAATTCGAAATGTGCCAGAAGAATGGTGTTACAGACATCATTGAAATCAAGGTTGGTTTTGACGGCATCACCATCTCGCATTCCAAGAGCGCTGCGGACGTGAAGCTCACCAAGCAGCAGATTTTCCTGGCCCTGGCCAAGGAAGTTCCCGGCGCGGATGGCAAGATGGTCGCCAACCCGAACAAGGTGTGGTCGGACATTGACGCATCGCTGCCTGCCAAGAAGATCGAGGTTCTCGGCCCACCGCCAACGTCCGGTACCCGTGACGCCTTCATCGAGCTCGTCATGCGTCCAGGTGCAGCGGCTTTTGACAATCTCAAGGCGCTCAGCAAGGAAGACAAGAAGGCATTCCGCAAGGTCTCCGACACCATGCGCGAAGACGGCGGTTTTGTTGAAGCCGGCGAGAACGACAACCTGATCGTTCAGAAGCTTGACGCCAACCCGGATGCATTCGGCATTTTCGGCTACTCGTTCCTCGAGGAAAACCAGGACAAGATCAAGGGCGCAGCTGTTGATGGCGTGGCGCCAAGCTTCGACGTCATTGCGTCGGGTGAGTACAAGGTGTCCCGCCCCTTGTTCATCTATGCAAAGAAGCAGCACATCGGCGTCATTCCCGGCATGCAGGAATTCATGGACGAGTATGTCTCTGACAGTGCCATGGGCGAAGACGGTTATCTGCCGGCCAAGGGCCTGATCCCGTTGCCGGCCGAAGAACTGGCCAAGGTTCGCGAAGCCGTCAAGAACGGCACCGGCCTCAGCATGTAAGCACCCTCTGTAAGGACCGGCAGCCTGACGTCAGGTTGCCGGTCCGTCTTCCTTCAGGCTTTTCCGGCTTGTTCCAATGTTTCGCCACCGCGGTGGCTGAAGAAAGTTTGAGGTTGCGATGCTGATCGTTGTCGCCGTTCTGGTTGTTCTGGCATTCTTTTACGGAAAGTCACGCGGATCGGCGTTTGGCAACACCGGCAGCCACCTGCATTCCCTGCCGCACTACCACGGCTATTTCGTTGCCCTCATGGTGGCCATTCCACTGGTGTTGTTGTCGGTTCTGTGGCCAACCCTGAGCGGCCACTATATCGACAGCCAGGCGCTCGCTGCCTTGCCATCGGACCTGCAACCTGAAAACGGTCTGGCGCGCGACGCAATCATGCGCGACATCCGTCTTCTTGCATCAGGTGTTATTTCTGATCCCGACCGCTTGAGCGCTTTTCCACAAGGGGTTCGCGACGCCGGGTCGATTTATGCAAATCTCCACCTGGTGTCGACCTGGCTGCAGATCATCGTCGCCATGGTGTTGGGGGGTACAGCCGCCGTTTTTGCGTCGCGCCGCTTGTCTGTCGCGTTCCGGGCCCGCAACTCCGTGGAGCGCATCTTTCTCGCCGCGCTGATTGCCTGTTCGGCTGTCGCCATCCTGACTACCATCGGCATCGTGTTCTCGGTGATATTCGAGACCTTCCGGTTTTTTGCACAGGTACCGGTTACGGAATTCCTGTTCGGTACCCAGTGGAGCCCCCAGACCGCGATGCGTGCCGACCAGGTCGGATCATCGGGTGCCTTCGGCGCAGTGCCGCTGTTCATTGGCACAATCCTGGTCATGCTGATCGCCATGTGTGTGGCCGGGCCCATCGGCCTGTTCGCCGCCATTTTCATGGCAGAGTATGCAAGCCCGCGCGCGCGTTCGGTTGCCAAGCCGATCCTGGAGGTTCTGGCCGGCATTCCCACCGTTGTGTTCGGCTTTTTCGCAGCCCTTTCAGTGGCACCGCTGATACGCACCTGGGGCGAAGCTGTCGGACTGGAAGTGGCATCTGAAAGTGCATTGGCTGCTGGTATCGTCATGGGCGTGATGATCATTCCGTTCATGTCTTCGCTGTCAGACGATGTCATCAATGCCGTGCCGCAATCATTGCGCGACGGTTCTTACGCCATGGGGGCGACAAAGTCGGAAACCATCAAACGGGTCGTGCTGCCGGCCGCCCTGCCGGGAATTGTGTCCGCTTTCATGCTGTCTGTTTCCCGCGCGGTTGGAGAGACCATGATCGTGGTCATGGCCGCCGGTCTGGCGGCGCACGCCGTCAGCTGGGATCTCATTGAAACATTCAATCCACTTCAGGCCGTGACGACAGTCACGGTGCAGATAGCAACCCTGCTGGTCGGCGATCAGGAATTTGACAGCGCGAAAACACTGTCGGCGTTTGCCCTCGGCTTTGTCCTGTTCTTCTTCACGCTGATTTTGAACATGATCGCGCTCCACGTGGTGTCGCGCTTTAAGGAACAGTATGACTGACATGGCAGACTCCACTTCCGCGAAGGCAAAAGGGTCGCAGTCCCGTGCGCTTGATGCAGCTCGCGTCCGCAAGCGGTATCGCGCGGAAACCAGGTTTCGCTGGTATGGGCTGGCAGCAATCGGTTTTGCCTGCGCCTTTCTGGTTCTGCTGCTGGGCGATATCCTGTTGAAGGGGCTGCCGGCATTCGAGGCCAATACCGTGGCGCTCGACGTTACTCTTGATGCCGGCAAGATCGACGCTGATGCAATCGCCAGGAGCAATTTCAACTCAATCGTCAGCAACTCCATCCGCGATATGTTTCCCGGCGTTACCTCGCGCAATGATCGCCGCGCCTTGCCGAAACTGTTGTCTTTTGATGCTGTCGACGAAGTGCGCAGTGCGGTCGTTGCGAACCCGGCCCTGATCGGCACCACACAGAATTTCGATCTCAAGCTGTCCGACGAGGCAGACCTGTTTTTCCAGGGTATGAGCACCGACGAGGTGACCATTCCGGTGACCGGCAGCCTGACTGTTGAAGCAGCAGACGGTGGCTTCAGGTTAACCTCGAGCAGCAATGATTTTGCCGGTGTGCTGGCCAGGGTCAAGCAGCGGCTTGAAACCCGCCGCGCCAAGCTGGCGCTGCAGGCGTCGCAACTGCAACGTGTTCGCGACCGGCTGGCAGCGGAAATGCCGTTGGCCGAGGCCGCGGTGACGGAAGCCGGTGCCGACGCAACGCACACCCATCCCGCCACGCGTCGATTGGCCAAGCTTCAGGCCGACACGAGCAGTGTGGCGGCGACGCTCGAGCGGCTGAAGGTCGAGACAGACCAGCTTGCAGCAAGAGTAAACGATACATCCGGTGCAGAACAGCTCACCGCCGTCCTGCCGTCGTATTTTGTCAACCTGCCGGATAAGGGTGTGGTCAAGATTACCGGGATTGGCGGCAGTCACATCACCGGCGAGGCGTATATGCCGGTTGCAGCAACCGGTGCGGTCGCGGTCGGAAACTGGTCGCTGGTCGAGTATACCCAACCGGAAGCGGACCGCCGCATCTCTGACAAGGAAATCATCTGGCTGAGCAGCCTTCGTGAAGCAGGCCTCGTCACGAGTGGATTCAACTGGCCGTTCTTTCATCGCGGCGACAGCCGGGAAGCCGAAGTGGCCGGTGTGCTGGGCGGGATGATCGGATCTGCGCTGACCTTGACCGTTACCTTGTTGCTGTCCCTGCCGATCGGCGTTGCCGCCGCGATCTACCTGGAGGAATTTGCCCCGCGCAACCGGATAACCCAGTTGATCGAAGTCAACATCAACAACCTGGCTGCCGTACCGTCAATTGTTTTCGGGTTGCTGGGGCTTGCTGTTTTCCTGAACTTCTTCGGTCTGCCGAGATCGTCTGCAATGGTTGGCGGCATGGTGCTGGCGCTGATGACATTGCCGACCATCATCATTGCATCGCGCGCTGCCTTGCGCGCAGTGCCGCCCTCCATACGCGAAGGCGCGCTTGGTGTCGGCGCATCGCGTCAGCAAGCCGTGTTTCACCATGTGCTGCCGCTGGCCATGCCCGGTATCATGACCGGTACGATCATCGGGATGGCCCAGGCGCTTGGTGAAACCGCACCTTTGCTGATGATCGGCATGGTCGCCTTCATCGTCGATGTGCCGACGGGTTTCAGCGATGCCGCGACAGTGCTGCCGGTGCAGATCTATCTGTGGTCCGACCTGCCCGAGGCCGCCTTCCAGGCGAAAACCGCTGGCGCAATCATGGTCTTGCTCGGCTTCCTGTTCCTGATGAATGCGCTCGCGGTGGTGCTGCGCAGACAGTTTGAGCGTCGCTGGTAGTTTGAAAATTCGAATTTGACTGTATTGGAGTAACAAGATGGACGCCGCCGTAATGCAAGCCGAGAAGACCCATAAAACGGTAATGACTCCGGCTGAGCCGCTGATCATGAAGCAGGGCAAGCCCAAGATCGTTGCCGAAGGGGTGACTGTCCACTATGGTGAAAAACAGGCCATCTTTCCGCTCGATATCAAGATTCCCGATCGCGCCGTATCGGCGTTCATCGGCCCGTCAGGCTGCGGCAAGTCGACATTCCTGCGCTGCATGAACCGCATGAACGACACCATCCCGATCTGCCGGGTCGGTGGCAAGATAACCATTGACGGCAACGACATCTACGACCCGGGCCTTGATGTTGTGCAGTTGCGCGCGCGCGTCGGCATGGTGTTTCAAAAGCCCAATCCGTTTCCGAAATCCATTTTTGAAAATGTCGCCTACGGTCCGCGTATTCACGGCCTGGCGCATTCCAAGACGGACATTGAGGAAATCGTGGTCAAGTCGCTCAAGCGGGCAGGCCTGTTTGAAGAAGTGAAAGACCGTCTCGACGCGCCCGGTACCGGCCTGTCCGGCGGCCAGCAGCAGCGGTTGTGTATTGCACGCGCCATTGCGGTTAACCCCGAAGTCATCCTGATGGACGAACCCTGTTCGGCATTGGACCCGATTGCCACTGCCCGGATTGAAGAACTCATCGACGAGCTGCGCCAGAACTATTGCATCGTCATTGTCACGCACTCCATGCAGCAGGCGGCACGGGTATCGCAACTCACCGCCTTCTTCCACCTGGGCACCCTGGTGGAAGTGGGCGATACCGAAGCCATTTTCACCAACCCGCAAGAACGTCGCACGCAGGATTACATCATGGGCCGCTTCGGCTGATCTGCTGCCAACAGCATTACCCATACAGGAAAGGTTGACCCCGAATGACCACACATATTGTTTCTGCATTCGATGAGGATCTCGGAAAGCTGCGCAATCTGATCGCCCAGATGGGCGGCCTGGCGGAAGATCAGTTCGGCAAGTCCATTGATGCACTGTCCACGTCAGATCGCGTCAAGGCGGAGCATATCATTGCTGCCGACGAAAAAATCGATGCCCTGGAAAAGGAAGTCGAGGAAAATGCCATCAAGCTGATCGCCAAGCGTCAGCCCATGGCGGAAGATCTGCGTTCCATCATGGTCGCGATCCGCATCGCGTCCGATCTGGAGCGCATCGGTGACCTGTCCAAGAACATCGCCAAGCGAACGCTGGCCGTGAACGAGCCGCTGCCACGCTCGGTCAATGTGGGGCTCAAGCGAATGGCGGAACTTGCCATGGAGCAACTGGCTGATGTGCTGGATGCCTATGCCAGCCTGGATACCCAGAAGGCCAATGACGTCTGGCACAATGACAGCCGCATAGACGCGTTGTACAATTCGGTGTTCCGCGAACTGTTGACCTACATGATGGAGGACGCGCGCACCATTGGCATGTGCACTCATCTGCTGTTCGGTGCCAAGAACATCGAACGCATCGGAGACCACACGACCAATATTGCCGAGAACATCCACTATCTGGTGACCGGTACCACGCTGGATGGACCTCGTCCGAAGGAAGACAGCACGTCCCTGACGCCGGTTGAATCACGCACCACGAAATAATACCTGTTTGACCGTACGGAGTCTGCGAATGCCCGCAAGTATATTGATTGTTGAA
Organism: uncultured Anderseniella sp.; assembly: GCA_964424975.1. Taxonomy (GTDB): domain Bacteria; phylum Pseudomonadota; class Alphaproteobacteria; order Rhizobiales; family Aestuariivirgaceae; genus Anderseniella. The sequence goes on along the minus strand of CAYRLR010000045.1, from coordinate 460 downwards.
GACGAAGAACCGATCCAGGAATTGCTGGCCTACAATTTTGAAGCTGAAGGCTATACGGTTCGCACGCTTGACGGGTCGGAAGACGTTGTGCGTGACGTGGTCAATGATACGCCGGACCTGATCATACTGGACTGGATGCTGCCCAATCTCTCGGGTATCGAGATTTGCCGGTCTCTCAGGGCGCGGACTGAAACCCGTGAGGTACCGATCATCATGCTGACCGCGCGCGGTGAAGAAACCGAGCGTGTGCGCGGTTTGGCCACCGGTGCCGACGACTATGTGGTCAAACCATTCTCGGTGCCCGAGCTTCTGGCCCGGGTGAAATCCCTGTTGCGCCGCTCCAGCCCTGATGCTGTTGCCGGCACATTGCAGGCCGGAGACCTGTCGCTGGATCGCCGCACCCGCCGGGTTCAGCGCTCCGGGCGCGATATTGACCTGTCGCCGACCGAATTCAAACTGC
>CAYRLR010000044.1:0-10491 GCA_964424975.1 uncultured Anderseniella sp. | reverse complement strand
AAATAGCGCAATCTGTGGTCTGGTTGCCGGTTCATATGGGGAATGTCGGCTGAAGCAGTTGAATTCCTGGGACCCGATCGTGCAGGCTGTCGAGGCAAGCCGTTATTTCGCGGACCAGTATGGCGTGAACATTGTCGCGCAAGCACCGGAGCGGGAACTGCAGATTGTTGCAGACGCCGAGAAGCTTATCCAGGTTCTGGTCAATCTGCTTTCCAATGCCGCAAAATTCTCTCCCCATGGCAGCACAGTCACCATCGGAGTCGAGCAAAGAGACAATCTGGTACAGATTTACATCCGTGATCAGGGACCCGGCATTCCGACAGCGTTGGGTGAGGCGGTTTTTGACAAGTTCTTCCAGATTGACTCTTCCGACACCAGGAGCAGAGGCGGCGTAGGTTTGGGATTGAGCATATCCAGGGAAATAGTGAAGGCTCTCGATGGCAAAATTCGCTTCGAGTCATCACCTGGCAAAGGCACGACATTTTTTGTGGAGTTCCCGCCAGCAACAGGTACAGTCAGCGAGAATTTCGGAGAGCCACAAGGCTCAATGCAACAGGAACATTACGCATAATGAGCAGTTTGCAGCGAATTCTCTATGTCGACGACGAGCCGGACATCCAGGCAATCGTCAAGACTGCATTGGAGGCCCTCGGTGGTTTTACGGTTCACACGTGCGACTGCGGTGCCGACGCTGTCACCGAAGTACCTGTCTTCAAGCCTGACATGATCCTGCTCGACATGATGATGCCTGGCATGAACGGTATTGAAACCTTTGACGCCCTGAAAGCCCTGCCGGAAACGGCTGATACCCCGGTTGTTTTTGTCACGGCCAAGGCCCAGGCGGACGAACTTGATAAATACAAGGCGCTCGGCGCTGCCGGCACCATTCCAAAACCGTTCGACCCGATCACGCTCAGCGACGATCTCCATCAGATATGGCAAACAGTGGTGGTGGAGTAGCGGCAATGACAGTTCAGGATAAATTGAGATCGCTGATCAAAGTGCATTGCGTCACAATAAAGGGCAGCGTCAGCGAGCTTGAGGCCGGGCTGGCGGGACTCTACGGTCAAGCTAACCGGCAATCCGAGGTCATCATCGAAGAGGCCAGGAGCCTGACGCATCAACTGAAGGGCAGTAGCGGCTCCATCGGGTTTCGCGATGTGAGTAATGCCGCGGCAATCCTGGATGACTATCTCAAGTCCATCTCCGGAATGGATCGGCGATTGAACGATTCCGAATTGCAGCAGGCATTCCATATGCTGGACAAGCTCAAACGCGAGACAGCTGCCATATCTCCCGAGCACTCAAGCCTGTATCATGCACAATTTGGTCCACCTCCCCGGGGAGCAGATGCGAGCAAACCGGAAGCTGAAGAAGCCGTCTATGGGCAATTGTCGAAGTAGATCGTTAACGGACAGATGTGGCAGCCGACTTAAACATTGGGCGGCGCTTCGTTGACCAGAATCCAGTACATGCCCAGTTTCCCCATCGCCTCGGCAAACTCGTTGAAATCGACCGGCTTGCGGACAAAGCTGTTGGCACCAAGTTCATAGCTGTTCATTTTGTCCTGCTCTTCGTCCGAAGAAGTCAGAATAACGACGGGAATGTGCTTGATCGAGGGTTCCCGGCGCATGCGTTCCAACACATCGAGCCCGCCCAGCTTGGGCATTTTCATGTCGAGCAGCACCACAGACGGTCGCAACGGTTCCTGCCCGGCGCGCGAGCCTGTGCCCAACAGGTAGTCGAGGGCCTCAACTCCGTCATTGGCGATCACGACAGGGTTGGTGATGTTTTTCTTCTTCAGCGCCCGAAGCATCAGAACCTGATCGTCGGGACTGTCGTCGGCCAGAAGAATTGGTCTGTTATTGGTCATAAGTGGTAATCCTCTGTTTGCACCTCATGATGATAGCGTGAACCTCATAGTCGCACCATCATCCGGTTTTGCGGCGGCCCAGATCTTGCCACCGTGCCGACGGACAATATTCGCAACCGACGCCAGACCGATGCCGCTACCCTCGAACTCCGCCTCCCCGTGCAAGCGGTGGAACGGTTTGAACAGCTTGTCGACATGCGACATGTCGAATCCCGCCCCGTTGTCACGCACGAAAAAGACCGGTGCGGTCGCGTTCGCTTCAACGCCGAATGCAATGGTAGCGTGCGGCTTCTTGGACGAGTATTTCCAGGCGTTGCCGATCAGGTTTTCCAGCACCGTGCGCAGCAGGACCTCGTCGCCCTTGGCCATCACGCCTGATTGTATGTCAAAATCGACTTTCCTGTCAGGCTCGCTCTGTTTCAGGTCCTCGGCAACAGCCTCAGCCAGAACGGACAGGTTTACGTCGACTCGCTTGGCCTCGATCCGGGTGACCCGAGACAGCGTCAGAAGATCATCGATAAGGCGGCCCATCCGCTTGCTCGCCGCCGAAATGCGCTCCAGGTAATCCAGGCCGGTCTCATCCAGCTTGTCGCTGTAGTCCTCGATCAGGGCCTGGCAGAATCCCGCCATGCCCCGCAATGGCGCGCGCAGGTCGTGAGAGACTGAAAAGGCGAACGACTCGAGTTCCTTGTTCACGGCGTCGAGTTGCGAGGTGCGCTCGGCAACGCGCTGCTCCAGACCCGTGTTCAATTCCCGGATATCGAGTTCGCTTTCACGCAACGATCTAGTCATGGTGTGTGCCAATCCCAGCGCCCGGTCCCGCGTATTCATGATCAGCCACATCACGGCCATCAGCAACAGCGCGATGATGCTGCCCGCAGCCAGGATGGCGCTGGACTTCGTCGAGTTCAGATCGGCATCAAATTTTGGCAGGCTTGCGATGGCCAGGGACCAGACACGACCGCTGAGTTGCACAACTACCGAGCGGTTCAACAACGCGTTTTCTGGAGCTTCGCTGCTGGTATATGTGAGGAATTCCTCGGTCGCTTCTGTACCGTCGTGAATTGTCAGTGAAATGTCCAGTTCGTCCTGCCCCAGGATGCCTCGCATCAGATCGTTCATGCGAAACGGGCTGTACACATAACCCAGCAGAGCCGCCCGACGATTTTCCACTGTTACAACCGGCAGTCCTGTTCGATAAACGGGAAGGTAAGTCAGGAAACCGGCCTGCACCTCTGCATCGGTTTCCTGTTTCAAGGTGACCTTGCCCGAGACTGCGGCGATACCGCTGTCACGTGCACGCTCCATGGCGTCTCGCCGCGTGCTTTGCGACATCATGTCGTATCCGAAGGCGCGTTTGTTACGGAAGTCAAAAGGCTCAAGATAGACAATCGAGGTGTAAACATCGCGCTCACCCTCTGGCCAAAGCGTGTACTCGGGAAATCCCTCGGCGCGAACTTGCCGGATATGCTCATCTCTCTCGGCAGGCAATACGCGCTTTGCAAAACCGATCCCCTGAATACCCGGATAGGTTCTATCGATGCGGAGCGACGACACATACGCCGCCCATTCATGGCGATCTACCTGCTGGCTGGCATTGAACAAGGCGACGCCGCCGCGCAGCACCTGCTCATAGGCTGCCATGCGATTCCGAATTGCATTTTGTACCCGGTGCACGCGTGCATCAAAACGCACCTTTGCGTTGTCCGACTCGGTCGTTGTGATGACATGCGATACCCATAAGGTCAGACCAAACACCACCGCGCCGACTGCAAGACATGCAAGCAGGCTGAAAAGGCGACGTCCTGACAAGCCGGGCTTGAACGTGTCCATCGCCTTGATCCTTGTACCGGATTGCAATTCCATTGTGGTCCTTTCCCAGAACACGTTCACGCATCGAGGCGACAACCCCGAGTGTCGGCGCAGGCATTTCGAATCTCGAGGGATTTCCCAGTCCAGCGCCCCGCGCCAGCCTGCTTTTCCTGATCATCATAACGAGACCGGGAGTTTGATATTTCCAACTTGCCGGGGCGGCCAGACAACGCACATCGCATGTCCGTTGTCGTCCCCGGCGATGGCCTTTGCCAAATCCTGGTGTTTTTCATGTCACCCAGCACAACGACGCCCAAGCTTAAACCGGTAGAAGCCATGCAGAATTCATCAACTCTCAAATATAGTCGAATTTGAATTAACGAATTAACAATTTACGACTGAGTCCCCCGTGCCGGAATACCGGGTTCTGACGATAATGGTCGTGATGGCCTCAATTGAGCAGTACAGCCTGCAGCAAAAACCATGCACCTGATCTAATCTCGACTTTCACAGCGAAGCCCGCAGCTGCCGTTTGACAGGATGCGATTATCCTCTGTAAGGACTGATCCCATGAGCGATCATGTCAACATATCTGCAAATCATGCCCGGCGATTTTCCATCGCCCCGATGATGGACTGGACGGACAGGCACTGCCGGGTGTTTCACCGGCAGCTGACCCGTCACGCCCTGCTCTATACGGAAATGCTGACCACCGGCGCCGTGATCCATGGGGATCGCGAACATCTGCTCGGGTTTGATGCATGCGAACATCCCGTTGCGCTGCAACTCGGCGGGTCCGAGCCGGCAGACCTTGCAGAGGCCGCCCGCATTGGCGAAAACCTTGGCTATGACGAGATCAACCTGAACTGCGGGTGCCCGTCAGACCGGGTGCAGTCCGGCCGGTTCGGCGCCTGCCTGATGGCTGAACCCGATACCGTGGCTCGTGGCGTGGACGCCATGCGCTCAGCCGTATCGGTTCCGGTCACCGTCAAGTGCCGTATCGGCATTGATGAACAGGACAGCGAGGCGGATTTTACCCGTTTCATCGAAACCGTTGCCTCGGCAGGCTGTGACACCTTCATCGTCCATGCCCGCAAGGCGTGGCTGGACGGCCTCAGCCCGAAACAGAATCGCGATGTTCCGCCACTGGATTACAGCCGGGTTTACCGGTTGAAGGCCGCGCGACCGGACCTGCACATTTCAATCAATGGCGGCATTGAAACGCTTGATCAGGCGCTTGGTCATCTGGAGCATGTGGATGGTGTCATGCTGGGTCGGGCAGCCTACCAGCACCCCTGGCTTCTGGCTGACGTGGACCGGCTGATATTTGGTGCAGTCGGAAATCCGGTTGCCAACCGCATGGACGCGGCTGAATGCATGACCGGTTATATCGAGCAGCGCCTGTCACAAGGTGACTATGTCACCCGCATCACCCGGCACATGATGGGCCTGTTTCATGCCCAGCCCGGCGGCAGATTGTGGCGGCGCATCCTGTCGGAAGATGCACGCCGCGATGGCGCCGGTGTCGAGGTTATCCGCCACGCACTGGCGATTGTGGCCGACGCCATGGCTGCGCGTCAGGCAGCTGAATAAACAAATCTGTCACTTCAAGCCGCTTGCTTCGGGATCACGTCAAACGCCACGCAGATGCGTTTTTGCGTTGATTTGAACGGCACCGTACCGTGGTACATGAAAGCCGGGAACAGCAGCATCAGGCCCTCGTGGGGCTTGACTGTTTCAACCGGAAAGTCCGCCTTGAACGGCAATTCTTCAGGTGGCCGGCCCATCTCGAAGGCACCCGCATTGTCCGCGCCCGATGCGGAGACCACATCGGGAATGGTGACGTAATAACACCCCGACAGGTAACCCGACATGTGAATATGCGGTTTCTGATTGCCTTCACCGTCTAGCACGGCGGACCACGCGACAATGTCATAGTCCTGGGGCTCGTTGCGCAGGAAGGGATGATTGTCGTCATTGGGGCTTTCGGCGAAATACCTGTCCACGGCAGCCCGCATCTGTTGTTCGAGGTCTCCCACCGGACCGGCATGATCATTGTTGATATCAGGACCTATGCGCAGCGCCGGATGATGCCAGGTCGGATGGTCTTCAGGCGGTGTCTGCAATTGATCATGGCCGAGCACAACCGCCTCAATGGCGCGGTTGAAGGCATCCAGGCTGTCATACCCCGCAGGAGTCTCGACGGTGCGACCCTTGACAAAGCGGCCAAAATCAAACCAGCGGGCTGCGGCATCGTGATTGCCCACTTCGACTTCAAGCAGGGCCATAAAGGCCATTGCCTCGATGTCCGACGGCATCAGTTCGCACCAGTCGCCGGCGTGACGATGAGCTTCATCGACACGCCCAAGCTCAATCAGCGCACCGATCAGATTGGAGTAGATTTGTTTGTCTGCGAGCCCGGCCGCCATGGCACGCGTGTACAGTTCTACAGCCCGGGTATTCTGCTTGCTCATCTGCGCGGATATTGCCGTTGAGCGCAAAAGCGAAGCGTTGTCAGGGTATTTCTTGACGGCAGCTTCAAAAATCATCAGGGCTTCACGCCACTGTCCCGTATTGGCCAGCATGTCGGCATGCTTGACCTTCAGTTCGATATTGTCCGGTTCTTGCGAAACCGCCACTTCCAGGATGGTCGTTGCCGTGTCCCAGTCATCAGCCAGCGCATAGAACCGGGCGAGATTTGCCCGCGCGAGCGCCGGGCGTGGCGCCTTGTCGACATATCCGGCAACAGCGGCCAGATGGTCCAGCGCCTTGTCGCGATGACCAAGCGCCAGCCAGCACCGCGCAGACAGGGTTTGCCCGCGCATCAGGCCGGGGCTTGTGCTGGTCACCGGACGCAGTACTTCGAGCGCCTCACGTGGCTGCCCCGCCTGGAACAGCTGCGCTGCCTGTTCAATCTTGTCCTTCACCTTGGTCTGATACTCCGTACTGGCGCACTTGCCCGCTCGCCATCGTTTTCAGGGCCTGTGTACCAAGAATTTGGCGGTGTGTGCTAGAGCAAGAATGAAACGGTTAATCAGCGCACGGCAACTGGAGCATGCTTCCATCTAAGTGAAACATGCTCTAAGGGTGCGGCGCTGTGCACTCTTCAAACACGACCCGTCACACAATAGGTCAGGGACATGACAATCCTGACCGAAAAACAGCTTGCATCCCTCCTCCATGTTCGCTGGTGGCTGTTGTTCGTTGCCGCCATGGTTTTTGTCATGGTGATTGTCGGCGGCGCCACCAGGCTGACGGATTCAGGCCTGTCCATCACCGAATGGAAGCCACTGCTTGGCGCCATCCCGCCGCTCGATGAAAGCCACTGGCTGGCGGCATTCGAGAAATACCGCCAGATTCCCGAATACCATCTGGTCAACAAGGGCATGAGCCTGGACGAGTTCAAGTTCATCTACTGGTGGGAATGGGGACACAGGTTCCTGGGTCGCGCCATTGGGGTGGTTTTCTTTGTACCGTTCGTGTTTTTCTGGCTGACCGGCAGACTGTACAGATCCTGTATCCCTGCGCTGCTGATGCTGTTCGTTCTTGGCGGGCTGCAGGGCGGACTTGGCTGGTACATGGTCAAGTCGGGGCTGGTGGACCGTACCGATGTGAGCCAGTACCGGCTATCGGCTCACCTCACGCTGGCAACAATCATCTTTGCCGCACTGATCTGGACGGCATTGGGCTTCGGCAACCGGAAGCGGCGGCTTGCCGCAACCGTCAGTCAGGGCTGGCCCGCGCTTGGCCTGGTTGTCCTGGTCATCGCTCAGACCGCTCTGGGCGGGTTTGTGGCAGGTCTGGATGCCGGCCTGTCGCATAACACCTGGCCGTTGATGGACGGCCGGTTGATTCCCGACGGACTACTGGTGATGGAACCTGTCTGGCGCAATTTCTTTGAGAACGTGCTCACCGTGCAGTTTCAGCACCGCATGATGGCCTATGCCATCGCCATTTTCGCATTCGTGTACGCCGCGCGCGCCATTAACGAGACCAACCCTCCCGCCGTGCGTACATCCGGGTTGGCGATCCTGTTCGCCGTGCTGGCCCAGATCGGCTTCGGTATCTGGACGCTGCTGGCTCATGTGCCGATCACGCTGGGGCTGATTCACCAGGGCGGTGCACTGGTCGTGCTGGCAGCCTGCATCTGGCATTTGCATGAGGTGTGCACCGCAGGCGATCAAATCCCCTGCGGTGCGCACAGTATCGCAATCAGCTCATTGCCTGATCAAGATCGGTAATGATGTCGGCTACGTCCTCGATCCCGACGGACAGGCGCACCACGTCGGCACCGGCACCGGCTTTTTCCAGCTGTTCCGGCGTGAGCTGTGAATGGGTGGTTGAGGCCGGGTGAATGATCAGCGACTTGGTGTCGCCCATGTTTGCCAGATGCGACAGGAGCTCAACCTTGGACACGGTCCCGACACCGGCATCATAGCCGCCTTTGAGACCGAAGGTGAATACCGCACCCGCACCCTTCGGCGCATACTTCTTCTGCATCTCGTGATCCTTGTCGCCGGGAAGCGCCGCATAGTTGACCCATGACACACGCGGGTCCTTGGACAACCATTCGGCAACTTTCAGCGCATTGTCACAATGGCGCTGCATGCGCAGGGACAGGGTTTCCATGCCGGTCAGAATCAGGAAGGCATTGAACGGCGAGATGGCGGGTCCCAGATCGCGCAGGCCCAGTACCCGGCAGGCGATGGCAAAGGCTATGTTGCCAAAGGTTTCGTACATCACGATTCCATTGTAGGAGGCATTGGGTTCCGTCAGTATCGGGAACTGCCCCTTGTTCCGGCCCCAGTCGAAATTGCCGCCATCGACAATGACCCCGCCCATGGAATTACCATGACCGCCGAGGAACTTGGTCAGCGATTCCACCACGATGTTGGCACCATGCTCGATCGGCCGGCACAGATAAGGCGAGGCCAGCGTGTTGTCGACGATCAGCGGCACATGGGCATCTTTGGCAACGGCTGCAATGGCTTCGATGTCCGTGATGCGGCCACCCGGATTGGCGATCGATTCAATGAAGATCGCCTTGGTCTTGGGTGTGACGGCTTTTTCGAATGAAGCGATATCGTCGATGTCGGCCCACACCACGTTCCAGCCAAACGACTTGAACGAATGGTTGAAAGCATTGATCGAACCACCATAGAGCTGGCGGGCGCAGACAATCTCGTCACCCGGCATCATCAGCGCATGACAGATGATCAACTGTGCAGCATGACCGGAAGCAACGGCGAGCGCCGCCGTTCCGCCTTCAAGAGCTGCAACCTTTTCTTCCAGCACAGCCTGGGTCGGGTTCATGATCCGGGTGTAGATGTTTCCGAAGGCGCGCAGTGCAAACAGGTCTGCGGCATGCTGGGCATCATCAAACACGAACGACGTGGTCTGGTAGATCGGCGTTGCCCGCGCGCCGGTTGCCGGATCAGGCTTTGCGCCTGCGTGAATGGCCAGTGTATCAAAGCCGGGTTTGTGATCGCTCATGTGAAATGCTCCTTGGAACCGCTCGAGAATTGTCTATGCAGGCTGAGGGTTCTAGCAAAGGGCGGCAAACCAAACAATCGTTCTTTTTAGAGAACGACAGCTTATCGCTTGACGATTCCAAGGCTCTGCATCTTGCCGGAGCCGTGCAGTGACTGTTTCTTCGATGATATCACCCCGGAATTGCCGCCTACCCAGCCCCATTCGCCCGACAGTTTGCCATATTCGATTTTCGGGCACCGGTTCATGACCACGCGCACACCGGCTGCCTCGGCTTTTTCGGCAGCCTCGTCATGGCGCACTGTCAGCTGCATCCAGATGACCTTTGGCAGCGGTATCAGGGCCAGCGCTTCATCGACCAGGTCCGCTGCGACCGCGGAATTGCGGAAGATATCAACCATGTCGATGGGGTCCGGCACCTCGCTCAACGACGCGTAGACCTTGCGTCCGCAGATCTCCTGGCCGGCAATGCCCGGATTGAGTGGAAATACCTGGTAGCCCTTGTCGATGAGATACTTGGTCACGAAGAACGATGGTCTTGATTGATTTGCCGATGCCCCGACAATAGCGATGGTGCGGACATCATCCAGCACCTGGCGAATATAGGCGGCTTCGTAGCTATCGTGGTTCATGGAGCGGTAATCCGTCCGTCTTTATCCAGTGGAAAGAAAGGGTTGTGGGCAATTTCCCACAAATGCCCGTCAGGGTCTGAAAAATACCCGGAATAACCACCCCAGAATGCCTTTTCCGCCGGTTTCACGATCTTCGCTCCGGCAGCTTCGGCAAATGCCATAACTGCATCCACCCGGTCCTCACTTTCGCAATTGTGAGCCAGCGAGGCGTTCGTGGACGGGCCCGCAGATACCGCGACCCGGGCATCGTCAGCCAGTGCCTTTCGACCGTAAAGGCCCAGGACCACGCCGCCCAGGTTGAAGAATGTCACATCATCACTGGACGATGCAGCAGCTCTCCATCCCAGGCGTTCATAGAATGCCCTGGCACGCTGCATGTCATCGACACCGAGCGTGACGACGCTGATGCGAGGCTCCAGAGCAGTCATTCGTCAGTCCATTCCGGCTTGCGTTTCTCAAGAAACGCCCCGATGCCTTCGCGGGCATCGCGCATCATCATGTTGTCGACGATAACGTCCGACGTATGGCGATAGGCCTGCTCCAGCGGCATTTCAAGCTGCTCGTAAAATGCCTTCTTGCCCAGAGCCAGCACGGCCTGGGAGCGCTCGGCCAGTGTAGCGGCAAGTTGCTGTGTGGTCGCGGCAAGGTCCTCATCGGCACAAACCCGGTTGACGATCCCTGCCG
>CAYRLR010000043.1:0-10496 GCA_964424975.1 uncultured Anderseniella sp. | reverse complement strand
GGCGACGTTGCGCAACATCAAGCAAAACCTGTTCTTTGCCTTTGTCTACAATGCAGCCGGCGTACCGGTTGCCGCTGGCATTCTGTATCCACTGACCGGGACCTTGCTGTCTCCGATGATTGCTGCAGCCGCAATGAGTTTGTCATCGGTATCCGTCATCACCAATGCACTCAGGCTGCGACGTGTACGACTGTAGTTTTACGGGCTGAAATATACAAAAGAAGGCTGTTTAATCATGAAACGGACATTGCTCATCGCACTCGCGGTGGTTGCGCTGATCGCGCTTGCTCTATTATTCCGGTCCTATCAGTTGTCGGGATTTGCAAAAAATGGCCAGGCCGGCAATGCGATTGTCAGTGTGAATGTGCCGGTTCTGAGTGAGGAGGTACGCGAAGGAGAAGCATTGTTCAATGCGACCTGTGCGAAATGCCATGGTAAAAATGCGGCCGGTCGGGAAGGCCTGGCGCCGCCGCTTGTCCACCTGATCTATGAGCCCAACCATCACCCGGACCAGTCGTTTCACATGGCCGCTCAAAGCGGTGTTCGACAGCATCACTGGCCATTCGGGAACATGCCACCTGTTCCTGATGTGACCCGCGAAGACGTGCAAAAGATAATCGATTATGTGCGCTCGCTGCAGAAAGCCAATGGTATATTCTAGGGTCAGACCGTTGTCGCTGCGAGACTGACCGCACATCCTGTCCCACATGCTTCATGCTGCGATCCCGACTTGCCTTATGCTTTACCTTGCAGGTGATGCCGCCTATACAGATGGCTCATGTACGCCCGGGAAATCGGGCGTATGTTGTTTCACCCCTGTTTGCAGATAAAAACCGATGTTCGATATTCGCTGGATCCGTGAAAACGCTGACGCATTTGATGCAGGCCTGGCATTGCGCGGTGCCGAGCCGCAAGCCGCCCGCCTGATTGAGCTTGATGAGGCCCGCCGCTCGCATCTGCAGAAACTGCAGGACGCCCAGTCGCGCCGCAATTCTGCGTCGAAGGAAATTGGCCAGGCCATGGGCGCCGGCGACAAGGAAAAGGCCGAAGTCCTCAAGGCCGAGGTTGGCGATTTGAAGGCGGTCATCCAGTCCGGCGAGGAAGAAGAACGCCGCATCGATGAACAATTGAATGCCATACTGAGCACGTTGCCCAACCTGCCGTTGGCTGAAGTGCCGGCTGGCAAGAACGAAGCCGACAATGTCGAGGTTCGCAGGGTCGGAGAGGTCAAGCCACTTGGCTTTGAGGCAAGGCAGCATTTTGAGATCGGTGAAGCACTTGGCCTTATGGATTTTGAAACCGCGGCCCGGATGTCGGGTGCCAGGTTCACCATACTGAAAGGTGGTCTTGCCCGGCTGGAGCGTGCCATTGGACAGTTCATGCTCGACCTGCAAACAACCGAACATGGCTACACGGAAGTGAACCCGCCATTGCTGGTGCGCGATGAAGCGCTGTTCGGCACGGGCCAGTTGCCGAAATTTGCCGACGACCTGTTCCACACCACGGATGAACGCTGGCTGATCCCGACCTCGGAAGTGCCTCTGACCAATATGGTGCGTGAGCGTATTCTGGAGCCGGATGAACTGCCGGTCCGGGTGACGGCACTGACGCCATGCTTTCGGGCAGAAGCCGGTGCTGCGGGCAGGGATACCCGTGGCATGATCCGCCAGCATCAATTCTGGAAGGTCGAGATGGTGTCGGTTACCGCACCAGAGACATCGCGCGACGAGTTGGACCGCATGACCGGTTGTGCAGAAGAAATTCTCAAGCGCCTGTGCCTGCCCTACAGGGTCATGGCGTTGTGCGCCGGTGACATGGGGTTTGGCGCCCAGATGACCTATGACATTGAGGTGTGGTTGCCGGGTCAGGATGCCTATCGCGAGATTTCAAGCTGTTCGGTCTGTGGGGACTTTCAGGCCCGGCGCATGAATGCCCGGGTGCGTGAGGAAACCGGCAAGGGCACCCGCTTCGTGCACACGCTGAACGGATCAGGCCTGGCTGTCGGGCGGACCTTGGTTGCCGTGATCGAGAACTACCAGCGCGAAGATGGCACAATCGCCATTCCCGAGGCGCTCAAACCCTATATGGGTGGCATTGACGCCATTGGGCCAGCATGATGCTGACCCGTGCGAATGGCGAACCTTACCGGATATTGCTGGTCAATGATGACGGCATAAATGCACCCGGCCTTGAAGTGCTGGAGTCCATCGCGGCAGAACTCAGCGATGATGTGTGGATCGTCGCGCCCGAGCAGGAGCAATCCGGGGCAGGGCGTTCCATTTCCCTGTCACATCCCCTGCGGATGCGCGAGCTTGATCGGCGCCGTTATGCCATTGAAGGTACACCGGCTGACAGTGTGTTGATGGGTGTGCGCCACATTATGCCGGATGCACCTGATCTGATCCTGTCCGGTGTCAACCGTGGCCAGAACATTGCTGATGACGTGACCTATTCAGGCACCATTGCTGCGGCAATGGAAGGTACCGCGCTTGGCATCCGCTCGATGGCGCTTAGCCAGACCTATGGCATTAACGGGCGCGATGTGCCGTGGGATACCGGACGTCGACACGGGGCACAGGTCGTCAGGGACCTGATCCAGACTACACCGGAGCCCGGCGTCTTGCTGAATGTCAATTTTCCGGACTGCGACGCTGGCGATGTCAAGGGTGTTCAGTACACCCGCCAGGGACAGCGTGACCAGAATCTCCTTATGCTGGATGAGCGTACCGATGCACGCGGCCGGGAGTATTTCTGGATCGGGTTCAAGCGTCACCAGTCAAACCCGCCTGCAGGAACAGATATTCACGCTGTGTACAATGGCTTCGTGTCAGTGACGCCGTTGCACACCAATCTGACCCAGATGGATTTACTGGCGCGATTGCAAAACAGCCCGACTTAGGGCACGACCGTAGCATGACGGCGACTGATCAACAGAAGATTGAGCTCATCATGGGGCTCAGGGCACGTGGTATTCGTGATACACGCGTGCTGGCAGCCATCGAGACGGTGCCGCGCGAAGAATTCGTGCCGGATGCTTTTCAGGATCTGGCCTACGCCGAGCAGGCCTTGCCGATTGAATGCGGTCAAACATTGTCGCAACCCTTCATTGTGGCGTTCATGACCGACCGGCTGAAGGTTGGAGATCGCATGAAAGTGCTGGAGGTTGGAACCGGCAGTGGCTACCAGAGCGCGATTCTTGCCCAGCTATGCCGCCGGGTCTACACGATCGAGCGATATCGGACCCTGGTCAAATCGGCTGAACAGCGCTTTACGCGGCTGCGTCTGGCCAACATAACCACCTTGCTCGGTGACGGTAACAAGGGCTGGCCCAAGCAGGCACCATTTGAACGTATTATTGTGACGGCAGCTGCGCCGCAATTGCCGCGCCAGCTGATCGAGCAACTGGCAGTCGGCGGCATCCTGATCTGCCCGGTTGAAGTGTCTCCCGGCAAGCAGGAGATCCTGCGTATCACCCGCACACAGGACGATTTTGACCGCGAAAGCTTGATGCCGGTACGCTTTGTACCGCTGGTTGAAGGCATTGCGAGAGGCATGTAAGCCTAAGAATTCCGTCAATTCTGAACAATTGGTGCAAAAAAAGAAGTAGTTATTTAACCGATAAACCCCTCCTTAACCTAAACCGTTCACTATCGGCTCCAGTCCAGTTTGTAAGTATTGTGTTTGGGGTAATGGTATGAGTAAGACGACTTCCAAGATTTCACGTGTGTTAGCTGCCACGGCCACAGCCGCCATCCTGGCAGGCTGTTCCGCTTCATCCGACCGCTTTGCCGACTATCCGAGCATCGCTACCAGTTCTGTTTCCAAGGGTGGCTCCAGATCTGCTGCCGTTGAAAATGTCGAGACATCGCCACTGTCCGGTGATCGGGTCGCGAATGCGCGTCCGTCCTGGCAGAATGCCCCGTCTCCTTCGGCCGGGTACACACCGCCTGCACCGGCTTATCGCGCTCAGACCGCTGCTCCGAGCTATCGCAGCCAGGCTACCGCGCCCATGCCCGCGTACCGTACCCAGGCGGCTGCTCCAGCGCCCGCTTATCGCCCTGCAACCAGTGGCGGCGTTACGGTGCAGCCCGGTCAGACGATGTATTCACTGGCCCGCGCCAACGGTCTTACCGTCAGTCAGCTTGCCCGCGCCAACAATATTCGTGCGCCTTATACCCTCGCCGTCGGCCAGCGCCTGCAGGTTCCCGGTGCCAGTAATCCGGTTTCGCCCCGCCCGACCGTTGCATTTGCCAATGCACCTGCGCCACGTGCCCAGGTGCAATCGGGAACAGGCAACAGCGGCATGCACGTGGTTCGCCCCGGTGAAACCCTGTATTCCCTGGGCCGGACTTACCAGATGCGCCCGCACAAGATCGCGGCTCACAATGGCTTGAGCATGAACCAGGGCCTGAGCATTGGTCAGCGTGTCAGAATTCCAGGTGGTGGCAATATGTCTCCGGTTGCCAATTCTGCAGCGTCGCATCAGCCACAGCAGAAGGTCGCCGTGCGCCAGCCTGATTACCTGGATCAGGCTCCTGTCGCCCGTCAGCCGGCACCTGTACTCAAGCAGGAAACCCGCATCGAGCAGGTCGATAGCGGCCGTGGCTTCCGCTGGCCCGTACGTGGTCGGGTGATCTCGAAGTTTGGTGCCAAGCCAAACAGCACCCGCAATGAGGGTATCAACATTGCCGTTCCTGAAGGAACCGGCGTACGCGCTGCCGAAGCCGGGGTTGTTGCCTATGCCGGCAACGAACTCAAGGGTTACGGCGAGCTGGTTCTGGTGCGCCATCAGAACGGCTGGGTAACTGCCTATGCCCACAACAAGGAATTGATGGTGAAGCGCGGTGACGCGGTTCGCCGCGGTGACGTGATTGCCCGGGCTGGCAAGACCGGCTCGGTAAAAACCCCGCAGGTACACTTTGAAGTGCGCCAGGGTGCAACCGCTGTTGATCCGATGAAATACCTGTCATCCCAGACAGCATCCAACTAGTAACTGCAGTTACTCTGCAACACTGGACATCACCCGGACTATGACAGACCCGGCCTCTCTTGAGGTCGGGTCTGTCCCATTTCAGCAGCCGACTGTTGGCTGGTAAGGGGAATTGTCTCTTGTATTCGCATTATTTCTGCGGATTATGGCGCCATTGGTGATTCTCAACGAAGGAAAACAATATGATTGAAGTATGGGGAAGACGGTCTTCCATCAATGTGCAGAAGGTTCTCTGGGCGCTCGGCGAAACCGGCCAGCCATTTGAACGTCATGCCGCAGGCGGCCAGTTCGGCGGTCTTGATGACAAGGCATTCCTTAAGATGAACCCGAATGGACTTGTGCCAGTCATGAAGGACGGCACGGTGACCCTGTTTGAATCAAACACCATGATGCGGTATCTGGCACGCAAGTACGGCAAGGACAATATCCGCCCACGCGGTCAGAAGCCATGGGCGCTGGCTGACCAGTGGACAGACTGGACGGCGACCACCCTGAACACACCCATGTTCACTATCCTCTTCGATACGGTGCGTGCAACACCTGAGCAGAAGGATGCAGCGGCGGTAAAGAAAGCTGAAGTCAGTGCGGGTAACCTGTTCAAGATCGCCAATCGCGCCATTGGCCGCAAGCCATGGCTGACCGGCCGTCATTTCAATTACGCCGATATTGCGCTCGGTGTGTATTACTGGCGTTACCTGGCTTTTGATATCAAGCACGCCAAGACACCCAACCTTGATCGCTGGATGGAACAGGTCAAGGAACGCAGTGCATTCAAGGAATGGGGCATGGTGCCGGTTGGCAACTCGCCTGAAGAATGGAATGCCAACGAAAAGAAGTTGGGCTGAATTTCCATCCATCTCGATGTTACGGCTGCCCGGATCACCACGATCCGGGCTGTTTTTTACATCAGGGCCTTGCCCAGGCGGCCGGCCAGGTCCTGAACATACTGCCAGGCGACGCGACCGGAGCGGCTGCCACGGGTGGTCTGCCACTCAATGGCCTCGGCCCGAAGCTGCTCTTCACTTATGTCCAGTTTGAAGTGATTGACGTAGCCCCTGATCATTTCAAGATATTCGTCCTGTGAACACGAGTGGAAACCAAGCCACAGTCCAAACCGGTCTGACAGGGAAACCTTCTCCTGAACAGCTTCCGACGGGTTGATGGCGGTGGAGCGTTCGTTTTCAATCATGTCGCGCGGCAGCAGGTGGCGCCGGTTCGATGTCGCGTACAACAGGACATTGTCGGGGCGTCCTTCGATTCCCCCATCCAGTGCCGCCTTGAGCGATTTGTAGGATGTATCCTGATTGTCGAATGACAAATCGTCACAAAAAATGATGAAGCGGTAATCGGTCTTGTCACGCAACTGGCCCATCAGAACAGGCAGGCCCTCAATATCCTCGCGGTGAATCTCGATGAGCTTCAGGGTGTGGTCATGTTGTTCGGTTATGGTAGCATGTGATGCCTTGACCAGCGAACTTTTGCCCATGCCACGCGCGCCCCAGAGCAATGCGTTGTTCGCAGGCAAACCCCTGGCAAACCGCGCAGTGTTGTCGACCAGAATGTCGCGAACCCGGTCGATACCGTGCAAAAGCACCATTTCGACCCGATTTACCCGGGGAACAGGCTGTAGCGTGCTGGTGCCTGCATGCCACACAAAGGCATCAGCGGCATCATAGTCAGCTTCGTGTGCTGCAGGTGGTGCGGATCGTTCCAGGGCCACCGCGATGCGGTCGAGCCGGTTCAATATATCGTCGAGACGGTCATTTGGCATAGGCGTATTCACAAGCTTGGGGTTTGCAGAACAGAAGGTGAGATGGCTTTAGGGCCTGACAGGCAGCCTTGCAAGGCCGGTGGGTAACAAGGCGTGGCTGTTGCAATGCGCTCACGCAGGGCTATATACCAATTCAAGGATTCGGTTTCAGGAGTATCAACCATGTTTATATCACCTGCTTATGCACAAGCTGGCGGCGTCCCGGGCGCCGATATTTTCTCACTGCTAGCCCCGATCGTGATGATCATGGGCATTTTCTGGTTTCTTATACTGCGCCCGCAGCAAAAGCGGATGAAAGCCCATCAGGAGCTGGTCACGAATGTCCGGCGCGGTGACACGATTGTGACTGCCGGCGGGATTGTCGGCAAGGTGACCAAAGTGGTTGATGATGCTGAAATCATCGTCGATTCAGGTGAAGGCGGAAAGTTTCGCATGATCAAGAGCGCCATCACGGAAGTGCGGGTCAAGGGCGAGCCGGCCAAAACCGAGTAGCCAACTGCCGGAGCAAGGGTCTCAACGGCCTGCCGGCAAGTTGTTACGACCACTGCAAACCAACTAGACTCCCCCATATCGGGGACTGATCAGGCTGCCATGTTGCATTTTTCCAAATTGAAGGCGTTCATAATTGTCGGCGTCGTTGTGCTGGCCGCTCTGCTGGCATTGCCGAATTTGTTGAGCGAGCAGACGCGCGCAGCATTGCCCGGGTTTATTCCAAGCCAACCGGTTACCCTCGGGCTCGATTTGCAGGGTGGCAGTCATGTTCTGCTGGAGGTGGATACACCGTCCCTGAAAGACGTGCTGGGCAAACAGCTGGTCGGCGATATTCGTCTCAGGCTGCGCGATGCGAAAATCCGTTATGCCAACCTGAAGCGCACCCCCGAGGGCGCCAGCGTCAACATTCCGGACGAAGCGAAGGTTGAAGAGGCATTCACGGTTTTGCGTGGCCTCTCGCAACCGATAGACACCGGCCTGTTCGGCCAGGGTGTGCAGGTGCAGGAATTCGATATTGTCAGGGATGGCCAGACTATCAGCCTGTCTTTTTCTGATGGCGGCATGCAGACCCGGATCAGTCGCGCGGTGCAGCAATCGCTGGAAATTATCGGGCGGCGGATAAACGCTCTTGGAACGACTGAACCGACCATTCAACGCCAGGGCGTTGATCGAATACTGGTTCAGGTGCCTGGTTTGCAGGATCCTGCCCGTCTCAAATCGCTTCTGGGCCAGACCGCACAGCTGCAGTTCCGGCTGCTTTGTGACAACCAGCCGCAAGGCGCTGGCGGCACCGTGCCGCTTGGTTGCGAGGAACTGGTCGACAAGGAAAACCCGGGACAAGTGTACTGGGTGCAAACCTCGCGCTCGGCCACGGTTGATGGCGAGGACCTCAATGATGCCCAGACCGGGTTTGATCAGCGCACCAATGAGCCGATCGTCAATTTCCGGTTCAACACAACCGGCGCCCAGCGGTTCTGCCGCCTGACCCAGAACAATGTGGGCCGGCCATTCGGCATCGTGCTGGACAATGAAGTTATTTCGGCACCGCGTATCAACGAGCAGATCTGCGGCGGCTCGGGGCAGATATCAGGCAACTTCTCTACCGATGAAGCCAACGACCTTTCGATCGTTTTGCGCTCCGGAGCGCTGCCTGCCAAACTGACAATTGTCGAAGAACGCACGGTTGGCCCCAGCCTTGGTTCAGATTCTGTCCGGGCCGGCTTTATTGCATCGGTTATCGGTCTGATCGGTGTCCTCATCTTCATGGTGGTCTCCTACGGATTGTTTGGCGTGTTCGCGGTACTGGCCCTGATCGCCAACCTGTTGATGATCCTGGGGACCCTGTCGTTCCTGGGTGCCACCCTGACACTGCCCGGTATTGCCGGGATTGTGCTGACCATGGGAATGGCGGTGGATTCCAACGTGCTGGTGTTCGAACGTATTCGTGAGGAGGTGGCAAACGGTCGATCGCCGCTGAATGCAATCGAAACAGGATTTCGTCTGGCGCTCGCCACCATTCTGGATGCCAACATCACCACGCTGATTGCAGCGGTTATCCTGTTCGGCATGGGCTCCGGCCCGGTACGCGGGTTTGCGGTGACGCTGGGCATCGGCATCGTGGCAACAGTGTTTACCGCATACACCGTGACACAACTTATCATTTCCGGCTGGATCAAACTGCGCAGACCCAAGGTGGTGCCGCTATGACCAGCTGTGAGCTCACCAGGAGACTGAGACCATGAAGCCGTTTCGCTTCGTTCCCGACAACACCAACATATCGTTCATGAAACTTGCCCGGCCGGGCTTTTACGTTTCTATTGCAGCGGTGTTGTTGTCGGTTGTCCTGTTCTTTTCGGTTGGCCTGAAATACGGCATCGACTTTAAAGGTGGCACACAGATCCAGATCCGGACCATGGACGGCCCGGCAGACATTGACGGATTGCGCAAGACCATAGCCGGTCTGGGTCTTGGCAGTTCCGAACTGCAGGAGTTCGGGCGTCCCGATGACGTGTCGATCCGGATCGAGACCCAGCCCGGTGGCGAAGAAGCCCAGCAAACTGCCATCAACACGGTTAAAAAGGCGCTGGGCGACAAAGTCGTTTATCGCGCGGTCGACATCGTCGGTCCCAAAGTATCCGGCGAGCTGGCGCGCGACGGCGTTCTCGCCATCCTGCTGTCGTTTGCCGCCATCATGGTCTACATCTGGTTGCGATTTGAATGGCAGTTTGCCATCGGCACGGTAGCGACGCTGGTGCATGATGTGGCACTGACAATCGGGCTGTTTGCGATACTTCAATTGCAGTTCGACCTGACCATCATTGCAGCCCTTCTGACTATCGTCGGCTACTCGCTGAATGATACCGTGGTTGTCTTCGACCGGTTTCGCGAGAACCTGCGCAAGTACAAGAAGATGGACTTCGACGAGATGATCGACATGTCTCTCAACCAGACACTGCCGCGCACCCTGATGACATCAATCTCCACCCTCGTGGCGCTGATCGCACTTTATGTATTTGGCGGCGAAGTGCTGCGCGGGTTCACGTTCGCCATGATCTGGGGCGTGCTCATCGGTACCTATTCATCGATCTTTATCGGTGCGCCATTGCTGTCTCTGCTTGGTGCGTACGTGGATCGTGCGCCAACGCCGGGCCCGGGGGACAATGCGCAGGCAGAGATCGTGCAGCCCTGATGAGCGACGCGCCGTTTTTACCGGAGCGCGTTGCCATTGACGCCTATGGTAATGGTGGGTTCAGGTTCCGCGATTTGTCGCACAAGGGCTCACTGCTGTGTCTGCCCGGTGGTGTATATGGCTGGCCGCCGCTGAATTCGCAGGATCTGCAGGTGTCAGACTTTGAACAGATTCTGGATGCCCCGGAAAATGTCGGGTTTGTCTTGCTCGGCACCGGCGATGCACAGGTTTTCCCGTCCGGTGAAATCCGCCGGGCTTTCGTTGCAGCCGGCATTGGTCTGGAACCGATGGCAACCGGGGCGGCGGTACGAACCTATAATGTGTTGTTGCAGGAAGGCCGCGACGTGGCGTGTGCGCTGATTGCGGTCGAGCATCATCGGAGCCGATCATGAGCCCGTTTCCGACAGAATTGATGGAGCTGTTGCTTGACGACCTGCGCAAGTCCGACCGGGACCGGTATTTGTGCCTGTTGCTGATGCCGGAGCAGTCGCGCGGTTTCCTGGCGGGGCTGTTCGCGTTCAATTCGGAACTTGCGCAGATCCGCGAGAGGGTTT